>CAIYFP010000059.1 GCA_903925515.1 uncultured Verrucomicrobiota bacterium | reverse complement strand
CGTTCTTCAGGGGGGCCAAGGCGTCATTCCCCTGCATGGGGAGGCCCGGGCTTTTTGGAGAGGGTGAACGGATGGGGTCCTTGGGATCCATCCGTTGGCCACTCCATCCGCGTCCATGGCCGGAGCCGTGAGCCGAAAAACTCCTTACGCGGGGATCCGGGGCAACTCCTGCGGGCTTGGCCGGGCGTATCGTCCTGATAGGGTTTGCGCATGCAACGAGCATTCCTTGCTACATTTTGCGCCGTGGTCGCGTGGGCGGAGGTCCGGGCCGCCGAGGGTGGAGCGCCGACCGTGCCGAGGTTTTCGATCGAGCACATGGACCGGACGGTTGCGCCGTCGGCGGACTTTTATCGTTTTGCGGCTGGGAACTGGGTGAAGGCGAACCCGGTGCCATCGGACAAGGCGCGCTGGAGCGGGTTTGACGAGTTGCAGGACCGGAACTGGAAGTTGATCCGGGGCTTGCTGGAGGAGGCGGCTGCGGGGCGGGTTTCGGGCAAGGAGGGTTCGCAGGTTGGGGCATTCTACAAGTCGGCGACGGCGACGAACCGGATGGAGACGTTGAAGTTCAAGCCATTGACGGACGACCTGCGGCGCATCGACGCGGTGAAGGACGCGGAGGGAATGGCGAGGTTGCTGGCGTCGTTCCATGAGCGGGACATCCCGGGGATGTTCGGTTCCGGGGTGTTGCCGGACGCGAGGAACTCGTCGGTGTACGAGTTCAAGCTGGTGCAGGGCGGGCTGGGGTTGCCGGACCGGGACTACTACCTTGCGGAGGGTTTCGCGAAGCAGCGTGAGGGATACCGGGCGCACGTGGCGCGGATGCTGGGCATGCTGGCGGGGAAGGAGGGGGGCGAGGCGGCGACGGGGGCGGACGTGGTGCTGGAGATCGAGACGGCGCTGGCGCGGGCGTCGAAGTCGCGGGTGGAACTGCGGGACCCGAACGCCAACTACAACAAGGTCACGGTGGCTGGGCTTGCTGCGGCGTATCCCAGCCTTCCGCTGAAGGCCTACCTTGATGCCGTGGGGATGGCCGCGGCGGAGGTCAACGTGGGCCAGACGAACTTCTTCTCGGCCTTGAATGGCATCCTTGCGGCGCGGCCGGTGTCCGACTGGAAGCCCTACCTTCGATGGCACCTTGTGAGGTCGTCGGCGGCGTACCTGCATCACGAGGTGGACGACGCGAACTTCCAGTTTTACGGGACGCTGCTCTCGGGGCAGCCGCAGATGGAGCCGCGTTGGCAGAGGGCGGCGAAGGTGATTGACGGGTCGATTGGGGAGGCGTTGGGCAAGCTGTACGTCCAGCGGCATTTCCCCGAGGAGGCGCGCGCGCGGATGGCGGCGCTGGTGGGCGACCTGAAGGTCGTGTTCCGCGCGCGCCTTGGGCGCCTGGAATGGATGTCGGCGCCGACCCGTGACAAGGCGCTCGCGAAGTTCGACAAGTTCACCCAGAAGATCGGTCACCCGGAGAAGTTCCGGGAGTATCCGTTCGCGGTGAAGGCGGATGATTACCTTGGCAACGTGCGCCGTGCGGCGTCGCATGAGTGGCGGCGGCAGGTGGGGCGGGTTGGGAAGGCGGTGGACCGTTCGGAGTGGCGGATGACGCCGCAGACGGTCAACGCGTATTTCAGCCCGTTGCAGAACGAGATCGTGTTCCCGGCGGGCATCCTGCAGCCGCCCTTCTTTGATCTCACGGCGGACGACGCCATCAACTACGGCGCCATCGGGGTGGTGATCGGGCACGAGATCACGCACGGCTATGACGATCAAGGGAGGAAGTTCGACGCGGACGGCAACCTGAACGACTGGTGGACGGAGGACGACGCCCGGGAGTTCCTCGCGCGGGCACAGAAGTTGGTGGAGCAGTACGGGGCGTACGAGCCCTTGCCTGGCAAGCGCGTGAACGGGGCGCTGACCTTGGGCGAGAACATCGCGGACCTTGGGGGCACGAGCATCGCGTTCGAGGCCATGCAACGCGCCTTGGCCCGGGACCCGTCGAAGCGCAAGAACATCGAGGGGTACACGCCGGAGCAGCGTTTCTTCCTGAGCCTGTCCCAGTTGTGGCGCACGAACTTCCGCGAGGCGGAGCTGGTGCGCCGGCTCACCGTGGACCCGCATAGCCCGGGGATGTACCGGGCCGTGGGGCCGCACGTGAACCTCGACGAGTTTCACAAGGCATGGGACATCCGCGAGGGCACGCCCATGTACAAGGCGCCGGGGGACCGCGCGCGGATTTGGTGAGGGGTTGCCCCGGGGCGGGACGACGGCCTTGCGGGCGCCACGTTCCTTCCTTGCTCGGGAGGGGGAGGCGGCCCTGTCCTAGTGTCGTGTCTCACCAATGGCTGGTGTTTCGCCGCGAGGGATTTTCGTGTCCAACGAGGCGCGAGAGACGAGCAGACCCGCAGAGGTCTGTGAGGAGCGAGCCACGACGTGGGACGCGAAAAGAGCCGCAGCCCTTCGGGTTGCTCCAAGAATGCCCCGGGGCTTCGCGGTGCGTCCGTCCCAGACCGCTGCGGGTATGCTCCGTCCTCACGCCTTGCCCCGGGGCATTCTTGGAGCAACGAAACACCAGCCATTTGTGAGGCACGACACTAGCCCGTCATCTCGCGCAAGGGCTGGATGCCGTTGTCCACGAGGAATTGCGGGCGCCCGGTCAGGTCGGGGAGCGTGACCTTGTTCACGTCGATGCCGAGGGAATGGTAAAGGGTGGCGAATACTTCACCGAAGAGGACGGGGCGTTCGGAGGGTTCGCCGCCGAGGCGATCGGTGGCTCCGATGACCTGGCCGTGGCGCAAACCGCCGCCGGCGAGGAGGGCGTTGGTCACGCGGGGCCAATGATCGCGGCCGCCGTCCTTGTTGATGGTCGGGGAACGGCCG
>CAIYFP010000058.1 GCA_903925515.1 uncultured Verrucomicrobiota bacterium | reverse complement strand
CGCCGGCAGGTCGTCCACCAAGGTCCCGGACCAGTCGAAGATCACGTTCCGAATCATGCGGCCCACCGTATCCCCGGACAGTCCGTTGTCGAAGCCGCAACCCCCTGCCCGCCCCCGCCATGACGCGCCCCGCTCACGCCAACCCCAGCCATCGCCGCAGGCTCCACTCCACCGCCAGCAAGCCCAGCACCGCGCCAAGCCATGGCCACCGGTCCCACAACGAATGCCGTCGCAGCTCCACCGTCGGGGGCGGCGGCTCCGCAAGCGCGCGCACGACCTCGGGAGACGGGTTCGTCCGCACGTCCAGCAATCGGCCGCCCGACGCCCGCGCGATGGCCGCCATCACGTCCGGCCGCGCCCGAAGGTCGGACATCTCCCGGTCCACGACCTCCGTCACCAGCAGCTGGCGGTCCTCGCCCAGTCGCCTGCCCGATGCCGTCGCCAGCGCCACCACGACATGCGTGCCCGCCCGGGGCATCGCGATTCGTGCCCGGTGCAGACGCATCGACGGGTCGTAGGTCGCGCGCCCCACCACGTTGCTTTGCGTTCCCGAAACCATCGCAAGGACGACATCCGCCGACGCCACCGGCCGACGCTGCGCATCCACGACGCGCACCGTTGCGTCCAGCGGATCGCCCGGGCTCCCGTGCCCGCTTGACAGTTCCAGTTGCACCGGCGGGTTGGTCCTCGCGGCCTTCCCGGCCGCAAGCCAGCGGACGGCGTTCACCCAGAAGGCGCGGTAGTAGCGCGAGTCGCAGTTGTCCTCGGTCACCTCGGTCCCCGCGCGCAACGGCTCGCCCCACAACGTCTCGAAGTCGCGCCCCCATGAACGCGTGGTGTCCGACGTGAACGCCATGGTCCGACCGCGCCCGGCCTGCTGCACGGCGAGCAGGATGGCGTCGTCGCCCAATCCCTGCGCGAGGACCGTGGCGCCGGGCTTGGCGCGCTCCACGCGGTTGAAGCCGTACAAGGACGGGAATCTCGCGCTCCAGATCCGGCGCGTTTCCTCGGACGAACCGCCGAACGCCACCAAGGGATGGCCCCATGCGTTGGGCAACACCTGCAACCGCAACGAACGCGCCTCGCTGTCGTACGCGCCCTCCATCGCCAGCGGGATGATCCGGTCGAGCACCGTCTGGTGGTAGCCCCCGCGCCCGAACGCGGAGTTGCCCCCGATCATGACGAACCCGCCCCCGTGCTGCTCCACCAGCGCCGCGATGTTCGACAACTGCTCCTCGCCGAACGACTCGCGCCGGATGTCGCTGTGGATGACCACGTCGTACTCGAGCAACCCCTCCAGCGTCCGGGGAAACCCTTCCGTCGGATGCTCCACCGGCCATGCGCGCTCGCCCGTCAACGGGTCCGAATCGACGGTGTTCAGGAGCTGGCCGTTGTTGCCGAACTGACGGTACAGGACCTTCACGACGATCCGCTTTTCCGACTGCAACGCGTCCTTCAGGTACTTCCATTCCGGCTGCGGGCTGCTGTTCTGCTGCGGCGTGCCCTCCATGTAGAGGACGCGGAGCTTCGGATCGACGACCTCAAGGCCGAACCGCCTGCGGTTGTTGGCGGACAACCACTCGCCCTGCAACGGCGCGATCCCCACGTCGAAGACCTGGAACCCCGAGCCGCGCGGCGTGAACTCCACCTCCATCGACTGCGGCTCCCCCGTCAGCCGCGCCGCCCGCGTCGCGATCACCTCGCCCCCGCGCCGCACCTGCACCTGCACGTCGCGCCCGCCAAAGCCCGGGCTCCACACCTCCATGCGCACCCTCGTCGGCGCGTCGTTTGCCGCCGTCCGCCTCACCTGCAACGACTCCACCACCACGTCCCGCATCTCGTTGGTCGTGCCCGTGACCACGGCATGGACCGGGACGCCGCGCCGACGCAGCAGCCGCGCCGGCTCCTCGGGGGAGCGCCCCGTCGTGTCGATGCCGTCCGAAATCAACACCACGCCCGTCAAGGCGTCGTCCGAGCGATCCGCAGCGACCGCCTCGATGGCCGTGGCAATGGCGGACACGGCGCCGGTCGGGCTCGAACCCCCGCTGGCCGCGCCGTTCGTCCATCGCCGCACGGCGTCGTCGAAGGTCAGCGAAACCAACTCCACGCCATCCGCCGCGCGCGGCGCGAGGTTCCGCTCGATCCATGCGCGGGCGGCCTCCATGCGTCCGCCGGGGACGTCCGCCGTGGCCATGCTGCGCGACACGTCCTGCAACACGGCGAGCCGGACACGGCGCGGACGCTCGATGCGCTCGACGCGGTGGGGGTCGAGGAGACACACCACGAGGATGCCCAACGCGAGCACGCGAAGCATCGCCAACGCGAGCCGCGCCCATGCGCCGGGCCGGCCCTTCGCCCATGCATGGCTCGCCAACACCAGCACCAACGCAACGGCGCATCCGGCCCAGAGCGTCGGCGTCGGGAACGGTGGGGTGAACTCGGTCATGCGCGCTTGCCTTGGATGCCTTGATCTACCGGGCCCGCGTGAGGCGCTTGAAGTACTCGGAGATGGGCGCCTCGTACCGGGCCGGGGCCTCCTCGGCCGAGGCATCGGTCCGCGCCGCCCGCCCTTCGAGCGCCCGTTGCAACGTCACGATGGCGGACTGCAACCCCGCCCCGGCGTTGGCCCCGGCCACGTTGGCGTCGCCCATCTTGCCCTCGCCCATGGATTGGGCCGCGATCTTCATCTGCTCGGAGGCCTTGCGAACGGCCTGCCCTGCCTGCTGGCCCGCGCGCTCCCCCTTGCCACCCATCCGCGCCAACCGCTCGGACATCTGCCGCGCCTGCTCGCCCAACTGCCCCTGCTGGCCCGCCATGCCAGGACCCTTGCCGCCCTTGCCCGGCTTGCCCTCGGTGCCGGGCTCACCCTCGCCTTCACCTTTGCCTTCGCCCTTGCCCTTCCCCTGCCCTTGCGCCTCGGCCTTCCCTTCCTTGGCCTCGCCCTTGCCTTCCGCCTCGCCCTTCGACTCCGGCGAGCCCTCCGAGGCCTGCGCCTGCTGCGCGTCGGCTTTGGGCTCGTCGTTTCGACCCTCGCCCGGCCTTGGCTCGGCCGAGCCCTCCGCCTTGTCCGCCGCCGGGGACTCGGTGGCCGCGTTGAGGGTGGCCTGCTCCTTCGCCATCGCCTCCAGCTCCTTGACCGCCTGCTCGATGGCCGCGCGCCGGGCCGGATCGTCCCGCTTCCGCTGCATTTCCTTGAGCACCACGTCCACCTCGGGCGGTGCCTCGTCCTTTTCCTCGGACTCCTTCTTCTCGGGCGGCGCGGGTTGGATCTCGGGCATGGACTTGAGGGTCTGGTACAGGGACGCCAAGGCCTTCTCCTCCGGCGGCAAGGCCTCGCCCGCCGCCATGGCGTCCAGCCGCCCCGCCGCCGCCTCCATCGAGTTCATGGCCTCGCCGAGCCGCTCCACGGCCTCGGCGGGCCCGCCCTTTTGCATGGCCTTCTCCCGGTAAAGCATGGCGAGGTCGAGGGCGTCGCGCTGGCGCTGGGCCAACGCCTCGGCCGCCTTGCGCGACGGCGTGCGGGGCAGGACGGCGGTGTCGGCGACGATCTGCTTCTGGACCGTCAACAGGTTGACCTGCTGGCCCGACCTCTGGCTCTTCATCGGCTTCCCGGCGAGCTCCGGCTTGTCCGTCATCTCGATGAAGTACTCGGGCGAACGCCCGACGCCCGGGCCGTCCACGTCGTTGAAATCCCGCGCCTCGGCATGGTACGCGACCAGCTCGTATTCCCGGAGCTTCAACGGGGCCAACGCCAGCACAAGACGGCCCGTGACCTTCCCATCCTTCAAGGCTTCCATCGGCACCGACACCTTCCGCGCTGGCTCGCCCAGCTTGTGGAACACCAGTTCCATCGACGCCACCCCATGGTCGTCCGACGCCGCCATCGAGATCGGCACCGTGTCCGTCGGCAACGCACGGATGTCGCGCCCGGGGAGCGTCACCTCCACCGTCGGGGGCGCATCTGCGAGCGCCCGGACGCGCCGCACGGTCGCGTCGATTCCCGGACGGCCCTTCGCGTCCGCGAGCACCACCGTGAACGCCATGTTGGACAGCACGTGGATGTCCGTGGACCAACGCCGGTCGCCGTCGGGACGCAGGGGAACGACGATGCCGTTGGTCAATCGCAAGGACGCCGACGCGAGCGGGACGTTCGCGTCCAACGACCACAGGGCCCGCGTGCCGCGCAGGGCGGAGACTTCCGGCGAACCCTTCGTCGTCTCCCGGCGACGCGTGTAGGCCGGGGGCGTGAGGCGCACGGAGAAGTTCGTGGCGGCCGGGGGCATGTAGGCGTCGAGACGAAACGTGCGCGTCAGCCCATCGCCGGCCGCCACGCGCCATTCAACAGCGCGCTTCACCGTGAAGGCATGGCGGGCGACGCCGTTGCTGACGGCGAGCGAGACGCGCGACCATGGCTGGCCCGGCTCCTCCCGTTGCATCCACTCGGCGGTCCGGGGCACGCGCCCGGCGATGCGGTTGGTCACGGCAAGCAACGCCCCGATCGGCACCTCGCCATCGCCATGGCTCGGCTCGATCCGGGTGTGGCTGGCGTCCGACCATGGCAACGCCGCGCGGGCGAGCGACACCCATGCCTCGGGCACGACGGCAAGGAACGCCGCCATCAACGCCGCGGCCACCGACGCCCATGTCAGCGCGGGCCATGCAAGGCTGCGCCGGTAGTCCGGGGCCGCGCCCTCGACATGCCTTGCGGCGCGCCGGGCAAGCGCGTCGGCTATGGCTCGCTCGGTCTCGTTGGATGGCACGCGCCTTCCGGACAGATATTCGGCGGCCGTCACGACCTCATTGCCATGGCCCGGCTGTCGGCCCTGCACGTCGCGGGCGGCTTCCTCGAAGGAGGTGGGCGACGCCATCAGGCGCCGGACGCGCACGACGCCATGGACGATGACCGCCAGCGCCGAGGCCCATGCGATCCAACGTACCGCCAAAGGCAACGACCACGCGTCATCGACGCACGCAAGCAACAGCAGCCAACCCAGCACCCACGCCACGGTCCATGCCACCGCCCGTTGCCGCAGCGCCCGGTCCTTGCTCCGCACGGCGACCGCCAATGGATGCCCCTTCACCTTGGATTGTTCGTCATTCATGGCGCGGTTCGGTTTGCAACAACGGTCTCCAGCAACAAAAGCCCCGCGGCGCAAAGCAACAACAGGCGCCACCACTCGCGACGTCCCGGGTCGGCCCCGAGCCACCCCGCCATCACGGCCCCTCCGGACGCCGCGTCCCGCCGGTCCATGCGCTGCTCCACCTGCAACGGGGTCGCCCCCGACAACGCCGACTCCGGGGGAGGCGGGTTGAAGGCGACCTGATGCAGGTCGGCGCCGTCCGGTCCTTGCACGCGCACGACACCCGGCACGCGCGACTCGACGCGCACGTCCCCGGAATCGTCCGGCGCCATCGCCAAGCGGGAGCCGTCGGGGAGCAGCAGATGGAGGGCCGGCGCGACGTTTGTGGGGCTTGCTCCGGCCGATGCCGCGCGAGGCGGGGATACGGGCAGGACGGACTCCACGCCACAGACGGCGGACGGCGGCGCGAACACAAGGCGGTCGTCCGCTCGGCCAGCAAGGTGTCGCGCCAACCCGTGGACAAAGGGCACGAACGTCTTGTGCTTGGGCCAGTCGCCTCCCGCGTTGTCGGGCGTGATTCCGACGACCACCACGCGCCCCTTCCCATGCCCGTGCGCGACCGCCCATGGCAGGCCGTCGTCCCATCGCGCCAACACCATGGCCCCCGGCACGGGTTGCAATGGCCAACGGCGCACGAACTCCGGCACCGCTAGGTTTCCGGAGCCGGGGTTCCTGAACGCGTCGAACACGGCCGTCGCCCGGTTCGCGACGCCGATTCGCCACGGGTTCTCCGCAGGGGCCGACTCCTCGGGCAGGACCTCGGCGGGCATCCAGCCGTCCCATGCCGCGTTGAACGCGCCCGCGTCCGCCTTCGCCTCCATGAAGAACGCCACGCCGCCACCACGGCTCACGAAGCCTTCCAAAGCGCGGACCGCGTCGGCGGGCCATTCGCGCTGGGCCGTCGCAAGGACCACGTCCCACGGCGGCCCATGGGTGCCCGGGCCAGCTTCGAGGCGCGTTGCCAGTTCCCCCGGCGCGCACGTCCCGACCTTGAAGCGCCCCGGAGGCGCGCCGGCCACGTCGAGGTTGGGGGCCAACGCCGCCTCGATGAAGAACGCCTGCCGCTGGAAGCTCCGCGCGTCCGGGCGTCCTTCCAGCAACAACACGCCCACGGGCGCGGGGGACCGAAACGTCGCCAGCCGGGCGTTGTCCGCCGCCAACGCGTCGGACCCGCTGATGCGCGCCTCGGCCCGATGCCATCCCTCGGCCAACGTGGGCAGGTTGAGGTCAAGGTTGGTGACCGCCCCCGCCGCCAACGTCACCGGGCGCGACCACAACACCTTCCCGTCCACGCCCAACTCCACCGAGCTCCCCAGCGGTGCGTCCCCGTGGTTGGCCACCGTCACGAACGGCACCACGTCGCCGCCCGGGTCCGGCTGGAGGTCCATCACGGCAAGGTTCGCCGCGCGCCGCTCGCCGACTGCCAAAACCTGGATCCCCATGTCCGGCGGCACCGGCGTCGTTCCCACGTCCACCACCGCCGACTCCTGCAAGTCCGACACCACAACAATGGAAGCGTCCACGCCCTCGACGCGGGGCCCATGAACGCGCAGCGCCTCGGCAAGCCCGGCGGACAACAAGGCCATCCCGTGGCCCGGGCGCGCCTCCCGGAGCGCCGCCAACGCCACCTGCGGCGGCCCCATCGGGGCGAGCACCTCGGGCAAGCCATCCATCGCGACCAATGCCGCACGGTCTGGCGGCCCGAGCCCGGACAACGCCTTGCTCGCCGCCTCCAGCGCGCGCGTCCAACGCGGCCCTGTTGCGTCCGTCGCCTGCATGCTCAGCGAACGATCGATCAACACCACGACGCGGCGCGGCCGACGCGCCCCGCCCTCGGGCGCGGGCCGGGGCAGGAACGGTCGAACAAACGCCAGCACGACCAACGCAAGGCACGCCATGCGCAGCAACAACAGCAACCAGTTGCGAACCTTCCGCCGCGCCCGCGCCGGGGGCGGGGCCGACTCGAAGAACCGCACCGTGCTGAACCGCATCCGGACCTGCCGCTGCCGCATCAGCAGGTGGAGCAGCAACGGCACCGCCAGCGCGCCCAGCGCCGACAGGAACACCGCGTTGGAAAGCAGGAAGGGCATGGCTCAGAGGGTCGCACGCTTTTCGAGGTAACGGGACAAGGCGAGCCCGATCGGCTCGTCCGTCCGCACCCGTTGGTAATCGGCCTCCGAGCGAAGGCACCCCTCGCGCACCCGCTCGCAGAACGCCGCCATGCGCGCCCGGTACACCGGCCCGAACGCCGTGGCGTCCACCACCCGTTCCTCGCCCGTCTCCGCGTCCTTCATGATCAGGTCGCCCTCGACCGGGAAGTCGAGTTCCTCGGGCGCGAGCAGATGAAACACGAGGACCTCTTGGTTCAGCCCTTGCAGCCGGCGCAGCAACCGGAACAAGTCCTCCTCGCCCGAGAGGAAGTCCGAGATCAACACCACCAGCCCGCGCCTCACGAACGTCTGCACGATCCCCTCAAGGCCTGCCCCAACCCGCGTCTCGCCCCCGGCCGCCGTCCCCGAAAGCAACGACAACACCTCCATCGCCGCCTCGCGCGACGCCCGCGACGGCAACGCCATCCGGGCATCGGGGCCGAACAATGCCAGCCCCGGGGCGTCCCGTTGCCGCACCATCAGCTGGGCGAGCACCGCCGCGAGGATCCGCCCCGAGAGGAACTTGTTGGAATGGCCCGCGCCGAAGTCCATCGACCCCGACGTGTCCAGCAGCACATGGCAACGAAGGTTCGTGTCGTCCTCGAACTGGCGGATGTAGAGGGCGTCCGTGCGCGCCCACACCTTCCAGTCGAGGTGCCGCAGGTTGTCCCCCGGCACGTAGGGCCGGTACGACGCGAACTCGCTCGTGTAGCCAAGGAACGGGCTCCGGTGCAACCCGTCTAGGAAGCCCTCCACCACGATGCGCGAGAGCAGCGGCAAATCGTCGATGTGGGGGACGTCGAGGAGCATGGGCGGGCAGCGTGGGATCCGGCGCGACGTGGCCTTGCGGGGCGTCCTAGTGCTGCCCGGGCCGCGTGTCCGCGATCAACCGGTCGAGCAACGTCTCCACCGAGACCTTCTGCGCCCGCGCGTTGAAGTTGGGCAGGACGCGATGCCGCAGCACCTGCCGGGCGACCGCATCCACGTCCCCGAAGTCCGCGCACAACCTCCCCATCGACGCCGCCCGCGCCTTCGCGCCCAGCACAAGGAACTGGGACGCCCGCGGGCTCGCGCCCCAGCGCACGAACTCCTTCACGTACCCCGTTGCCGACTCGTCCTCGGGACGTGTCCGCCCCACCAAGCGCACGGCATGGGCAATCACGTCGTCGCTGGCCGGCAGCGCCCGCACCAGCCTCTGGATGTCCAGCAACGCCGCGCCATCGATCACCGGCTTCATCTCCGGCGCCTCGTTGCCCGTCGTGTTGCGCACCACCAACTCCTCCTCCGCGCGCGTCGGATAGGTCGTCTGGATGCAGAACATGAACCGGTCCGCCTGCGCCTCGGGCAGCACGTAGGTGCCCTCCTGCTCGATCGGGTTCTGCGTGGCGAACACATGGAACGGACGCGGCAACGGATACGTCTTCGTGCCGATCGTCACCTGGCGTTCCTGCATCGTCTCCAGCATCGCCGCCTGCGTCTTCGGCGGCGTCCGATTGATCTCGTCGGCCCGCACGCGGGTGGCGAACACCGGCCCCGGGATGAAGACGGCCCGGCGCCGGCCCGTGTCGGCGTCCTCCTCCAGCACCTCCGTCCCGGTGATGTCGCTGGGCATGAGGTCGGGGGTGAACTGGATGCGGCTGAAGGCAAGGTCGAGGGCACGGCCCAGAGATCGCACGAGCAAGGTCTTCGCGAGCCCCGGCACGCCCGTGATCAAGGTGTGCCCGCCCGCGAACAACGTGAGGAGCACGTTGTCGATGACCTCGCGCTGGCCCACCACCGCGCGCCCCAGCTGCTCCACCAACGCCAGTCGTTGCGCGGCAAGCCTCTCGATCGGCTCGACGCCGTCGCCACGGCCGCCGGCGGAAGGGGGGGATTCGCTCATGGGCCCGATGCTGGCCCGGTTTCGTGCGCAAGGGGGAGAACAAAGACGGCCTGCGGCACGCGACCCGGGGGCGGCGTTTCCCCGGAGCGCTTGTCTTCCCGGGCACGTCTCCCTCGCCCGTTCCCGGCCGTGCGGTCAGAACCCGAGGCCGCCGGGGAGCTTGCCGCCAAAGCGGCCCATCATCTTCTGGAACTTGTTCATCTTGCGCATCATCTCGCGCATCTCGTCGAAGCGCCGCAGCACGTTGTTGACCTCGGCCACGTTGACGCCGG
>CAIYFP010000057.1 GCA_903925515.1 uncultured Verrucomicrobiota bacterium | reverse complement strand
CCCCACCACCCTCCGCACCCGGGAGGGGTGCCAGCCCAGTCCCGCCCCCGGGCGCTGGCATCCCTGCCGGGATGCCGGGGTTCACGTTCGCACGGGTCCCCGGTGGTGTCGTCGCCTCGCTCCTCGACCACCGGCTACACGCTGGGAAGCCTCCGGCTTCATGGCAGATGGACGCCGAGGTCACTTGGGATGTGGCCACCCGCGCGCATGCCGCAGTCGCCCATCCGCCACGACGGCGTGTTGGCACGCAGCCTGCGGCAACTTGCCCGCTTGGGGATCGCGAGCCTCCGTCCTCCTTACGCGCGGATTTGGGGATTCCTCCGGCCGGGACCTGCATGGCAAGGGGTGCGGGCGCGTGGATCGGGGTTGGGACGCAACCCAGCTCCTGGCGTCAGGAGTTGGGAAGCTCGCGATCCGCACGCGGGCGGGTTGCGGCAGGCTTCGTGCCAACACGGGGTCATGGCGGAGGGGCCTGGACGCAAGCTTGGGCATCCCTGCGACCGCATTCTTCGCGGCATGGTGGCATGGCGCGAGGGAATCCCCGCTGCATGCAGCTCGGGATCCGTGCATGAGGCCGGTTGTTTTTTTTTTCACGCCAAGACGCCCTGAGCACCGGTCTTTTCAACCTTCGGTCGGCGCAGCATGGGGCGAGAACCGGGCACCCTGGAACGGCTGACGCGGGGATCAGGGGCGCACATCCATGGAGGGCCATGCGACCTGGAAGGCAGCACGTTGCCGGCGAGCACGATCAGGCTTCTGGAAGGGACGGATGACCTGCGGAAATCCGGGAAGGGAGGCCGTGCCGGGGTTGTTCAAGTCCCGGGATGTTGGATCCACGACACGCGCGAAACCCGGCAAGACACGCGGGGGCTACCGGGCTGTTTGGGACAGGCGTTGGGCAAGCTTGTCCCGGCGGGTGGTCCATTCGAGCCAGTTGGATTGCCAACGAGGGCCGGAGAGGCGGGCCCGGGCGTTGGTCCAGACCGCGTCCAGGGAGCGAAGGCGGGCGCGGGCCTCGTCGAGGTCGCGCCAGCGGAGGAGCGCCTCGGCAAGGCCGAGATGGTTGCCGGGATACTCCGGCGCAATTTGGAGGGCCCTGAGGAAATGAGCCTTGGCCTTGTCGCGGGACCCGATGCTCGTCGGCCATCCCGGGGCCTCCAGATACAGGAGGCCGAGGGTTCGGTCGGGTCCGGCGTGGTCGAGGGACTCGTCGAGGACGCGTGCGGACTCGAGGGAGTCGCGTATCCGGGGGACGATCTGGAGCGCACCGAGGCTCTTGGTGCGGGCGAGCTCGCCGAGGTTGAGGGCGAGGTAGTAGTGGGTGGGGGCGGCGGCGGGGTTGTTGGAGAGGGATGCCTTGGCGGCGGCGATGGCGAGCTGGGTGATGCGCTCGCGCTCGGAGTCCTTGGGTTGGATGGTGGCGAGTTCGTAGGCGAGACGGCAGAAGTCATGGACGACAGCAAGGTCGTTGGTATCGGTGCGGGCGCGGGCATGGTCGAGGCGAAGCCGCGCGGACTCGAAGGCTTGCTGGCGGGCAAGGAGCGGCCCGGGGTTCTCGGGGGGGCTAGAACGAAGGATGGCTTGGGCGGCGAGGAGAGTTGCGAGCGCGACGACCGCGTGGCCGGCGGCGGCCCCGGGGAGGGCGGCGGAACGGGGCCAAATCGGAGATTTCACTTGCGATGCCAAGACACGGGCAATATAGGCTTGGGCCTGTAGCAGTCACCGATGGTTTTGGCTTATCGCATGTTTCTTCACCCTGAACCGGAGGCGGTCCTTTGAACCGCCCGTTCTCTCGCAACCAGCCGCAGCAACCGCAGCATCGCGTCAACGGTCGGATACGTGCCCGCGAGGTGCGGGTCATTGGCCAAGACGGGCAGCAGGCTGGCATCATGGATCTCCCCTCCGCGCTGAACCTTGCACGGGTGCAGGGGGTGGACCTTGTGGAGATCGCGGCGACGGCGGTGCCGCCGGTGTGCCGGCTGGTGGACTACGGGAAGTTCAAGTACGAGCTGGCGAAGAAGGAGAAGGACTCGCGGAAGACGCACCACGTCAACCTCGTCAAGGAGATCCAGTTGTCGGCGCGGATCGACCCGCACGACCTCGGCATCAAGCTGGACCATGCGGTGGGGTTCCTGTGCGAGGACATGAAGCTCAAGATCACGCTTCGGTTCCGGGCCCGGGAGATGGCGCACACCCAGTTTGGTCTCCAGGTGGTGACGAAGTTCCTTGAGGACCTTGCGCCATGGGGCCATGCGGACATGACGCCGAAGCTGATCGGGCGTTCCATCAACGTCATGGTGAGCCCGTTGCCCAAGCACAAGCGCGCCAAGAACCCCAAGGAGACCGGGGACGCCCCGTCGGCGCACGTCACGGCGGAAAATCACCAGTTGATCGTGACGCCAAACCAAGCGCGCGCCGCCCAGGCGGCCAAGGTTGCGGTTCCGCCGCCGGCCCGGGTTCCTACCGACGCGGCCGAGCGACCGTCGTCGTTTGGCCAGAACCCCTTCGCGGGCATCCCGACGCCGCCTCAATCCTGACGACGGGTGCCGGGGGTGCCCCGTTGGGTCAGGCAGCACGGCGCGCAGGTCCCCCATGAGTGCTGGAGCCGTGGCGAAGACGATGCTGGACCCGAGGTTGGGCGACGGTGATTCGCGCGTGTCGCCCCCTCGTTCCTCCCGGTGGGCCTTGCTGCGCGAGGTCCTGGATCATGGCGGGCCTTGCTACCTGCAATTCGCGATCACCAACCTTTGCAACGCGGACTGCGGCTTCTGCGGGTTCGCCCGGTCCCGGCTCGACCCGCGGCAGCGGCGTTCGGTGACGTTGGGGGAAGCGCTGGACGCGATCGACATCGCGCGTCGCAACCAGGTGGGGTCCCTGCTCTTCGTGGGGGGGGGAGCCGTTGGTGCACCGGGATCGGCGGTG
>CAIYFP010000056.1 GCA_903925515.1 uncultured Verrucomicrobiota bacterium | reverse complement strand
CGTGTCCCCAAGGGGGCAACGCGTGTCCCCAAGGGGGCAACGCGTGTCCCCAAAGGGGGCAACGCGTGTCCCCAAAGGGGGCAACCCGTGTCCCCAGCGGTGCAATGGCTTGCCCCGGGGAGGAAACCGGTTTCACCCGTCATCCCATCGGTTGCCTCCTTGGTTTCAACGCATGGGGAGCATGGGGCAACGATGGGCAACAGTGGGGCAACCGAGTGCGGGCTTGGGGCAACCGGTTGCCCCACGTGTTTTTTGGGCGGGCAGACCCGTGTTGGGTGTCGGGATGCCCGGGACGCCGCATGGAATCCTTATCTCTGGCGCCGGGAAGTCGCATGCAAGCCGTGGAACCCGCCGGCCCGGCGGCAAAACCACCCGTCCAACGCGTGAGACACGAGGTGCAGCGCCTCGGGGCCATTGCCCAGGCGGATGGCAGGGATGGGGAAGATGTCGGCAGCGCGTCCGGGCGTTGGCGACATCACCCGGCTGAAGCGGCCGTGCTGGACCTTTCGTGGGTCAACCAAGCATGGCGGGAGCTGCAAGGGCAGGGCGAATTGTTGAACTGCAACGCATGAGGCACGCGGCCTGCCGAATGGGGAATGGGCTTGTTGGTAGAGATCGGGTGCCCTCAACCGCCTCCGTTTCATGGACGCGAAGGGGCCAGATGCACGGCATGGGACGAGGGACTTGCCTTGAAGGCATGGGCCCTTGGCCGGACCCGGGGCCGCTCACCGGAAACGTCGAAGGACCGAACCATGGCTGAACCGTGGGTTTCAAACCGGCACGCCACCCGCACGGTTTTCAGAACAAGCGGCGTTCTCGGGTGGGATGGTTGGGTGGCAAGGCCCAGTCGAGGTCTTGGCCTTGCTTTGGCTCGAAGACGCCGTCGTGGTCGGCGTGGTTGGGTCCGACGCTGTACAGGGTGAAGGATCCGTCGGCGTTCAGGCGGTATCGCAATGGTTGGGCATCCATTGGATCGCTCGGCACGGCCGGCAGGAGTTTTGGAACGAGGTCGTCGAGGCCCTTGGGGTATCCGCCGTTCGCGATGCGATGCCGTTCCAGGGCGCCCACGGTCAGGGCCATGCGGGAGGCGGCGAGGCAGCGGTCGGCCTTGGCGTGGACCTTGGCCAGCGCTGGCAGAAGCAACCGGGTGAAGATCCGGTAGGGATGGAGCCGATGGCTCGCCGTGTCGAAGACCGTCTGATCGATCCGGAACGGATTGGATGGACGCCGTCGGGGCTTGTTCCCGGCGGCGTTTTTCATGGGAGAAAGCCCCCGGGGGGTTCAAACCGGCAGTTTTCGGTGCATTTCACGCCGACGCTGACACGCATCGGAACCGTGGACCTTCAAACGGACTCATGGCGCCCACCGAAGGCGTCGAGGCGCCAAGTTCTTGCGCCGGGCAATCTTGGGGGTGGAGTGGATGAAAGCTTGGCGTGGCGAAGGGTGTCGCGAATGATCGAGCGTGATGGCCAAGGTTTCGGAAAGGATGATGGAATTGGTCCGGGAAATCCTGCGGAAAGAACCCGAGAAGACGAGCGCGGACGGGCTCACGTTGGCGGCGATGCTGGTGCACGTGGGATGGAATCTCGATGTGGATCCTGGGAAGCCCTTCTGCATGGAGACGGTCCGGGGATTGACCAAGCCGGTGCTGGAAAAGTCGCCGGGGAGCCTTCGGGAATTGAAGTCGGAGGACATCCGTTCCCTTGTGGAACAGGTGACTCGCATGAAGGCCGAGAGGTATCCGCGAGACAAGCGCTCCATCCTCGTATGCGAGCTGACCGGGCAATCAACGTTCAGGGTGACGTCGATGGTCCGGCCCCAAGATAGCGACTTCCACGATGGCGGGCCGTGAGCCATCGCCGGCATTTATCTCGGGCGGAGTGCGATGGTGGCGGAGCCTGAGAGGGCGGGCATGGGGAGGTGAGGGGCGGTGTAGCGGGCAAGGACGGTGACATGGGAGCCGGGGGTCAACGGGGTCACATCCGGACATGGGACATTTGGGTGTAACCGTCCGGCCGGCCCGGCGTGCATGGCGGCGAGGCGGCGAGGCCAGCCCCAGAGGGTGGGATAGGGGATGCGTTGTTGGCGGGCGAAGGCGAGCAGGGAAAGGCCCCTGTCGCGATGCTACCCGAGGATGGCCTCGATCTCGTGCCTGGGTCGGCCTAGCTAGGCGTCCCGCCGGGGCGCGAGACATGGGGTTCATGGACTTCACCCGCCCATCCTGCCCGAAGATCCCGCACCTACGCACGGCGGGTCGGCCGGACGGTTCCGCTCCAAGAATGCGCGGGGCGAGGCGTGAGGACGGAGCCTGCCCGCAGCAGTCTGTGACGGACGAGCAACGAGGACCCGGGGCATGCATGGAGCGACCCGTAGAGCCGCGGTACTTATCGCGTCCGACGTCGTGGCTCGCTCCTCACGGACTTCTGCGGGTTTGCGCGGCGTTCGCGCCTCGTTGGGCACGAAAATCCCTTGCGGCGAAACACCAGCCATTTGTGAGACACGACACTAGCCGATGGTTCGCCAGCGCCGCGCCTTGAGCTCGAAACGGGGCAAGGTGCCGGGCTCGGCGGGCCGCACGGGGATGCGCAGGCCCATGTCGCGAAGGAGCCGGGCCTCCAAGGCGGCCGCGACGGACGGGGATGCCTCCACCTCCATGTCCACCTCCGCAAGGATGCCGGTTCGGTCCAGCGTGACCTGGAATTCCTCGACCTCGGGAAATTCCCGGACGACGGCCTCGACGGCGGAGGGGTACACGTTGACGCCCCGCACGACGACCATGTCGTCCACGCGCCCGAGGATGCCGCCTTCGAGGACGAGGCCGGAAGCGGAGCGGCGCATCTGGACGAGGTCGCCGGTACGGTACCGGAGCAGGGGCGACGCGCGGCGCCTGAGGGTGGTGAGCACGAGCTCGCCCTGGCGGCCCTCGGCGACGGGCTGCAAGGAGACGGGGTCGATGCACTCGGCGAGGAAGCTGCGCTCGAGGATGACGAGGTGTCCGGGTTGTCGTGGGTCCTCGTAGGTGACGGGCCCGGCCTCGGTCATGCCGTGATGGTCAAAGACGCGGGCCATGGGCCATGCCTTGGTGAGACGTGTGCGAACGGAAGGGATGCTGCCGCCGGGCTCGCCCGCCACGATGAGCAACCGGACCGAGGACTTGTCCCAGCCCGCCTCGTCTGCCGCCTTGCCGAGGTGCAGGGCATAGGTGGGCGTGCAGCACAGGACGGTCACGGAGTTTTCCTCGGCCACGCGCACGCGTTGCGCGGACGACATGCCGCCCCCGGGGATGCACAAGGCGCCCAGCTTGAGGGCGGCCTCGAACGCGAGCCAGAAGCCGAGGAACGGGCCGAAGCTGAACGCGAACAAGACGCGGTCCGGAGGAACGAGGCCGGCCTGGCGAAGGACCTCCCACCAGTCCTCGGTCATGGCGGCCCATGACTCGGGCGTGTCGAGCCACCGGAGTGGCTGTCCGGTGGTGCCGCTGGTCTGGTGGCAGCGAGTGAACCGCGCGAGGGGTTCGGACCGGTTCGTGCCGTAGGGCGGGTGCGCCATGGCGTCCGCGACCAGCTCGGCCTTGCTGGTGAGCGGGTAGCGCGATGCGAAGTCGGCGAGGCTCGACGGCATGGGGGGCGACACGTCGCGCAGCCGCGGCATGTAGAACGGGTTCTTGTCGCGGAGGTCCACCAAGAGGCCGCGCAGGGCCGAGAGGGTGGCGGCGTCCCGTGAAACGGCGGAGGTCATGCCGTGATGCGCGGGTGCTAGGCCCTTGCGTGGCCGGGTTGGGCGGGGGCGGATGCGGCGGGCTTGGCGCCAGCGGGCGCCGGGCTGCCGGGATTGAACTTGGCCACGCAAAAGCCGCCAGCCACCGCGAGGAAGATCCCGATCCAGAAGCGCGGGTCCACGGAACCCCAGCCCTTGGCCGGGGGGTGAAGGAACGTCCCGATGGCGGCATTCACCAGCGGGGCGCCGGCGAACACGATGGACATGACCGCCGGGGGCTTGCCGCCGGCGGCGAACGCCAGCAACACGCCGAACGCGCCCACGGCACCCGCGATGCCCGCCACCAGCGACCACGTGGCGCCCGCGCCGGTGTAGCCGGTGAACGCCTGCCCCTTGCTCATCAGCATGAACAGGGGCGCCAGCACCGCGACGAGGAAGTACGCGATGCCCACGAAGAGAAACGCCTTGTAGCGAAGCAGCGCGGGGGCGACCGGGGCGGCCCCGGCCGGCTGCATCAACGTCTGGCCCTTGTGCAGCAGGATGCCATAGACGCCCCACGAGAAGACCGTGAGGAAGGTGAGCACAAGCCATGTGTTGCCCGTGGAAGGGGGGGCGGAGTTCATACGCGCGGCGACGCTAGGGTCGGCCGACCTTGTCAGCAACCGGATTGTCGGATACTCCCATGCTCCCATGAGCGCTTCCTCCATGTTCTCCGCGCCCGCCCGCCGTGGGCCCTTCCCCCGGATGGTCCCGTGCCATGGCGCCAGCCTTGTCCTGGCCGTCATCCTGATGGGATGCGCCACGCCCTCCGCCACGGACCCGCGCAGCATCGCCAAGCGCCGCGTCGAGCGCGCCGCCGCCTACTCGGCCCTGCCGAGGGAGCAGCAGGAACTGGTGGACCATGGCCAGATCCGGGTTGGGATGACCGAGGACGCCGTCTTCATCGCGTGGGGTGCCGCGGCGCAGGTCCTGCGCAGCGGTGACGCCTCTGGCGAGGCCGTCACATGGCTGTACGAGTCCACCACGTCCGACACCTACCTCACGTGGAACTTCCGCGAGGTCACCCGCAAGGACGGCTCCACCTACCTGGACCGTTTCCTCGACCGCGACATCAACGTGAGGAGCTACGTGAGCGCCGAGCTGGTGTTTCGCGGCGGCCGCCTCGCCAGCTACCGCACCCTGGCCAAGCCTTCCGGCAGCACCGTCGTCGCGCCCCAGCCGCTGACGCGTTGAGGACTTGGGGTTCCGTCCCCTCGCGGGGGCGAAGCTCGCGCTCGCCAACCGGGGCCGTTGCCCTGTAGAAGTCCTTCATGTCCATGAAAGCACTTCGATTGTCCGCCATCGCATGGATTCCGGCGCTGGCGGCCTCCCTCCCGGCACTTGCCCAGCATGCACACGGCCCCGACGCAGCCCGTGCCGCGGCGGCCCGCATGAGGGTTCATCCTGGCGTCGCGGTGACCGTCTTTGCGTCCGAGCCCGACCTTGTGAACCCGTGCAACATGGACATCGACGCGAGCGGGCGCGTGTGGGTCACGGAGGGCGCCAACTACCGGTCCACGTTCCAGAAGTGGGGCAAGCAACGTCCGGGCGGCGACCGCATCCAGGTGCTGATCGACTCCGACCTCGACGGCGCGTCCGACAAGGCGGTGACGTTTTACCAGGGCGAGGAGGTGAACGCCGCGCTGGGCATCTGCGTGCTGGGGGACCGCGTGATCGTGTCGCGTTCGCCGGACATCCTTGTTTTCGAGGACAAGAACCACGACCTGAAGGCGGATGGGCCGCCCCGGAAGCTCTTCACCGGGATCGGCGGCGTGGACCATGACCACGGGGCGCACGCGTTCGTCTTCGGGCCCGATGGGCGCCTCTACTTCAACGTGGGCAACGACGGACGGCAGTTGAAGAAGGCGGACGGCTCCGGCTGGGTGGTGGACCTCGACGGGCGCGAGACCTGGAGCCATCGCAAGCCCTACCAGCAGGGCCTTGTCTTCCGCTGCAACCCGGACGGGTCGCGCGTCGAGACCCTCGGCTGGAACTTCCGCAACAACTACGAGGTCGCCGTGGATTCCTTTGGGACGCTCTGGCAATCCGACAACGACGACGACGGCAACCGGGGCGTCCGCATCAACTTCGTCATGGAGTTTGGAAACTACGGCTACGCGGACGAGGTCACGGGGGCGGGCTGGGGCAGCAAGCGAACGGGCTGGGAGGACGACGTTCCGCGCCGTCACTGGCACCTGAACGACCCGGGCGTGGTGCCGAACTTCGTGCAGACGGGCGGCGGCTCGCCCACCGGCATCTGCGTGTATGAGGGCGACCTGCTGCCGGAGCCCTTCCGCAACCAGCCGCTCCACTGCGACGCCGGGCCCCGGGTGGTCCGGGCCTACCCGGCCACCCCGGACGGCGCCGGCTACTCCGGCCGCATCGTCGATCTGGTGTCCGCCGAAGACCCGTGGTTCCGGCCCTCGGACGTGTGCGTGGCGCCGGACGGATCGGTGTACATCGCGGACTGGAACGATTCGGGGGTCGGCGGTCACTACATGGCGGACCAGAAGCTCGCCACGATGACGGGGCGCATCTACCGCGTGGCGCCCGCCGGGCATCGGCCGGTGGTGCCCGGCCTGGACCTTGGCTCGCCTGCCGGGGCGGTGGCCGCGCTGCGTTCCCCGAACCTTGCCACCCGCCACCTCGCATGGGTTGCCGTGCAGGGCTTCGGGATGAAGGCCGAGCCTGCGCTGCGCAAGCTGTGGAACGACCCGAACCCGAGGATGGCGGCGCGCGCGATCCATGCCATGGCCGCCTTGCCGGGCAACACGCAACGTTCCGTGGACGCCGCCCTCGCGTCGCCCAGCCCCGACCTTCGCATCACGGGCCTTCGCATGGCCCGGCAGCATGGGCTTGATGTGCCCCGGACCGTGTCGCGGCTTGTGTCCGACCCGTCCGCGCAGGTCCGCCGCGAATGCCTTGTGGCCTTGCGCCACCTCAAGTCCCCGGAGCAACCCGTGCTTTGGGCACGCCTTGCCGACCAACACGATGGCAAGGACCGATGGTACACGGAGGCGCTGGGCATCGGCGCCGACGGCAACTGGGACGCATGCCTTGCCGCGTTCCTCCAGCTGCGGGGCGGCATCTGGAACACGACGTCCGCGCGCGAGGTGATCTGGCGTTCGCGTGCCAGGGAGACGCCCGCGCTCCTCGTGAAGATCCTCAAGGACCCCTCCACCAAGGAATCCGAGAAGAACCGGTTCCTGCGCGCGTTCGACTTCCTTTCGGGTGCGGAGAAGGATGCCGCGTTGCTGCAATTGCTGACGGCGTCCCATCCCTGAGCGAGGAGCCGCTTCGGCAGGTCGAATCTGCGGCGCGACCCGTTCCCGCCCGGCTGCATCGTCCCTGCCGGGCCGTTTCGCGCCTTGCCGGGCTTGGCCGCCCCCGCGCCGGGCCGGCGTGCTCCATCCATCCCGGACACGGGGTGGGCCGGCAGTCCCACGGGGCACCCTTTCAAGACGGTCCCGTTTTGGGGTTCAACCGGGCGCCGTTGCCGGGCAAGGTGGGTCGCGGATGAAGCTGTTCGACTTGAGGGGCGAGGTGTCGGTGGTGATAGGGGCGACGGGCGTGCTCGGGGGCGCGATCGCGGACGGGTTGGCGGCCGCCGGGGCGACCGTGGTGGTGGCCGGGCGGAGCGCGGAGCGCGGGCGAGAACGCGCGGAGGCGATCCATGCGGCGGGCGGGCAGGCGTTGTTCGTGCCGATGGACGCATCGGATCGGGCATCGCTGGAGGAGGGGCGTGCGCGGGTGCTCGCCGCCCTCGGCGAGCCCACGGTGCTCGTGAACGCGGCGGGGGGGAACCATCCGTCGGTGACGGCGACGCCGGAGAACCCGTTCGAGGGGATCGCCCTGGAGGCGTGGCGGCAGAGCTTCGACCTGAACCTGGTGGGGGGGGCGTTGCTGCCATGCCAGGTCTTCGGGGGCGGCATGGCACGCGCAGGCAAGGGCAGCATCATCAACATCGCGAGCGTGTCGGCGCACCTGCCCTTGTCGCGCGTGGTGGCGTACTCGGCGGCCAAGGCGGCGGTGTTGAACCTGACGCGTTTCCTTGCGCGGGAATGGGCGGCGCGGGGCGTGCGCGTGAACTCGGTCACGCCCGGGTTCTTCCCGGCGGAGCAGAACCGGCGTTTGCTGTTCGGCGAGGACGGACAGCCGACGGCGCGGGCGCGCTCGATCATGGGGCACACGCCGATGGGGCGTTTTGGCGAGGCGCGGGAGCTGGTGGGGGCGGCGGTGTTCCTTGCGAGCCCCGCGGCGGCGTCCTTCGTGACGGGCTCGGACGTGGTGGTGGACGGCGGTTTCCTTGCGCAGACGATCTGAGGCGGCGGGCCGGGAAGGGTTTGGGACGAAGAACGAGGAACAGGAAGGAGGGCGAAGACGATGGGCGAGGTGCATGGAAGGGTGGCGGAATTGGGGTGCGTGCTGGGCGAAAGGGAGGTTGCCGAGGTGGTGGCGGCGGCGTGCCCGGCGGCGGACCACCGGGGCAAGCGGGTGTTGCTGGTGATACCGGACGGCACGAGGACGGCGCCGATCGGGATGATGTTCCGGGCGTTGTTCCATGAGCTGGGGGGCGCGGCGGCGGCGCTGGACATCCTGGTGGCGCTGGGCACGCACCGGGCGATGACGGAGGAGGAGATCTGCGCGCGCCTCGAGATCACGATGGTTGAACGGCGCGGGCGCTACGGGCGGGTGCGGTTCTTCAACCATGAATGGGACAACCCGGCGGCGCTGAAGCCCTTGGGCGTGATACCCAAGGAGGAGATCCATGCGTTGTCGGACGGGTTGTTCGCGATGGACGTGCGGGTGACGGTGAACCGGCGCGTGGACGAGTACGACCGCCTCATCATCGTGGGGCCGGTGTTCCCGCACGAGGTGGTGGGCTTCAGCGGGGGCAACAAGTACCTCTTCCCGGGCATCGGCGGCGCGGAGGTGCTGAACTTCTTCCATTGGCTGGGGGCGGTGATCACGACGGTGGGCGTGATCGGCCACAAGTGGACGCCGGTGCGGCGGGTGGTGGACCGGGCCGGGGCCATGGTGCGGACGGACAAGCTGTGCCTGGCCTTGGTGGTGGCGAACGGGGGCATGGCGGCGATGTTCGCGGGCACGCCCGAGGCGGCATGGGACCGCGCCGTGGACGAGTCGGCGCGGCATCACGTCATCCGGAAGGCGCGTCCGTTCCACACGATCCTGTCGTGCGCGCCGCCCATGTACGACGAGCTCTGGGTGGGGGCCAAGTGCATGTACAAGCTGGAGCCGGTGCTGGCCGAGGGCGGGGAACTGATCATCTACGCGCCGCACCTGAGGGAGGTGAGCCTCGTGCATGGGCGGTTGATCCGGCAGGTGGGGTATCATTGTCGGGATTACTTCCTCCGGCAGTGGGACCGGTTCAAGGACCTGCCATGGGGGGTGTTGGCCCACAGCACGCATGTGTTCGGGCAGGGCACCTACCTCGACGGGGTGGAGAAGGCGCGCGCGCGCGTGACCTTGGCCACGGGGATCCCCGAGGCCGAATGCCACGCGATCAACCTTGGGTACCGGGATTGGCGGACGATTGACGCGGGGGCTTACGAGGGCAGGGAGGGCGAGGGCATCCTCCATGTGCCCAAGGCCGGCGAGACCCTGTACCGGCTGTCCGGGGCGCCGTGACGTCCCGACCCGTTGGAACCGGTGATTGACCGGCGGGCAAGGTGGGCTTCAGCCTTGGGAAACAATGAGCACGAAGGTTCCCGGGGACTTGATGTACGCGGCGTCGCACGAGTGGGTGCGCGTCGAGGGGGAGGTGGCGACGGTTGGAATCACGGACCATGCCCAGCATGAGCTGACGGACGTGGTGTTCGTGGAATTGCCCGCCGTGGGTCGCATGGTGAAGTCGGGCGAGCCCTGCGCCGTGGTCGAGTCCGTGAAGACCGCGAGCGACATCTATGCACCGGTGGCGGGCGAGGTGGTGGCGGTGAACGGGGAAGTCGCGAAGAACCCGGCCCTGGTGAACACCGACCCGTATGGCGAGGGCTGGTTCATGAAGGTGCGGCTGGCAGGGGCGGTGTCGGGGCTGAAGGACGCGAAGGCATACGGGGAACAGATCGGGGCGTGAAGGCCGGCGGCATGGAACCGGTCCCGTGGGAGGTTTCGGCGCGGGACCCGGCGCCGTTGTTCGAGCTGTTCCGGGGCTGCCATGCGACGGAGCTGCTGGTGGCCGCGACGGCGCACCTTGGGTTGTTCCGCGAGCTGGGCGACGGCGCGCTTTTGCCGGGGGAACTGGCTGCGGCGCTGGGCCTCGCGCGGAGGCCGGCGGCGGTGCTGACGACGGCCTTGCGGGCGATGGGGACGCTGGCCATGCGCGGGGACGGGCGCCTTGAGGCCACGGAACTGGCGCGCGCCCACCTTGACCCGCGAAGCCCGCATTACGTGGGGGACTACTTCGCCTTGGCCTCGGGGTCCGCCGGCGTCCGTGCGATGGCGGAGCGGCTGAAGACGGACAGGCCAGCCGGCGCGGACGGCGGTGGAGGCGGCGTGGGCTTCATCTACCGGGAAGGCATGCCGTCGGCGATGGAAGGGGAGGAGGGGGCACGGTTCTTCACGATGGCGCTGGCCGGGCGAGCGAGGAACGTGGCCCCGGCGCTCGCGGCGGCGGTGCCCATGACGGGGGCACGCATGCTGGTGGACGTGGCCGGGGGCACCGGGGTGTACACGGTCGCGTTGCTGCGGGCGAACCCGTCGTTGCGCGCGGTGGTGTGGGACCGGCCCGAGGTGCTCCGGGTGGCCTCGGAGTTCGTGCGGGGCTCCGGGCTGGCCGACCGTGTGGAGCTTCGGCCGGGGGACATGTTCCGGGACTCGTTCCCGGAGGGGGCGGACGTGGTGTTGCTGTCGAACGTGCTGCACGACTGGGCGGAGGAACAGTGCGAGGAGATCCTGCGGCGCTGCGCGGAAGGGTTGCCGCGTGGCGGGCGGCTGGTGGTGCACGACGTGTTCCTTGACGACGACCATGGGGGGCCGTTGCCGGTGGCGTTGTATTCGGCGGCGCTGTTCAGCGTGACGGAGGGGCGGGCGTACAGCGTGGCGGAGTACCGGGGGATGCTGGGGCGGACGGGGTTTGCCGCGACGGAGGTGGTTCCGACGCGCGTCCATTGCGGGGCGTTGCTTGCGGTGCGCCGGTGAGGGACGCCGGGAGCGTCAGGGGCGCGGTGCCGGGCCCCGGGCGACGCCGAAATGATGGAGCACGTTGCGGAAGAGGGCCTGGAAGCGCGGGTCCGCATGGAGCGCCCAGCCGGAGCCGATGCTTCCGGCGTGGAAGACACGACCGCCCTCGGGCCGTTCCCAGTAGATCATCTCGCCGCCCTGGTCCGTGCCGGGCTTGATGGGGCGGAAGAAGTAGTCGAAGGCGGACCCGCCGAACTTCCACGGGATGACGCCGTTGGCGAGGCGGACGATCCCGGGCGGATCGTCGGGCACGGACGCTCCGGCGGGGTCGGGTTTTTCCTGGAGGGCCTTGAGGGTGGAGAGTCGGACGTCGAACTCATGGCCGTTGGCGAGCGGGAGCCCGCCGCCCGGGCCGTGGCCAAAGGCCTCGCCGTCCGCGATTCCGGTCTCCTCGGGTCGATGAAACAGGAAGTGGGAGGCGCCGGTGGCGATGTACGGGCCAAAGTTGCGGGGCTCGGACTGGTTGTTCCAACCGAGGGTCTCCATGCCGACGAGCTTCCACCCGTGGTGGCCGCACTCGCGAAGGAGGCCGCCGCGTTGGCCATCATGGCCATGCCAGCATTCGCCCCGGCGGGAGGCCGGGAGTTGGTCGCCGGGGGCATCCACCTTGCGGCATTCCATGACCTGCCCGGAGGGGTCGAAGCTGACGCGCCAGAAGAGGGAGTTGCCAGACAGCACGGCAAGGTTGCCCCCGTTGCGGAGGAAGGCCTCGAGACCATGGAGGGCCGGGGTGGACCAGTACTCGGAATGGCCGTTGAGTATGACGACCTTGTGACGCCGGAGCAGCGCCGGGTCGCGGTGGAGGTCGAGGTCGGACGCGAGGTCAAAGCCGAAGCCCTGCGACGCAAGCCATGCATGCAGGAATCGCTCGGCACGGAGCAGGTGACTGTAGCGCGTGGGGCCGCCGTAGAGGGCGTAGGGGCTGGCCGCCGGCCATGGGACAAGGGAGCCGAGCTGGTACGTGCCCTGCCCGGCCGCGTGCCCCCGGTACAGGCAGAACGCCGGCAGGGAACGATCGGGAGACGGGAGCCCGTCCGTGCCGATGACGGCATGCAGCGACGCCGGCCATGTCCCGAACGGGGCGCCATTGTAGGCGCGCCATGTGTTCGTGGAGCACACGACGAGGATGGGCGACGGCGCACGCCTCGGGCTGCGACGGACGATGAAGGTGACATGGTGCAGGTGCTCGCGCCCGTCGCGAAGGTAACGAACGCGCGCGACGTGCACCCCGGGAACGGCCGTGGCCGGGGCCTTCCATGAAAGGGTCACGGGCCAGCGACAGTCGTAGAGGTCGTCGGAGGCGAGGCGAAGCGCATGGCCGCGGTCCGGGTCGGATTGGGGTTGGTAGTCGCCGAAGCGTTGGACCTCGGGGTTGAACGAGGGGCCGCCGACCATCCACGTGCCATGGTTGATGATGCGGCCATGGCGGGCGTGGGACGACGCGTCGGCGACGCGTTCGCCGCGCTCCTCGGCAAACGTCCAGCAGGCAAGGAGGTGCCGTCGTGGCGGCATCGCCCGCGCGCGCTCCGCATGCCGCCGGGCCACCTCGTCCGCGTCCATGGCACGGTCATGGAGGCACACCATGGCCAGGTCGCCGTCGAGGAAACGGGTGGCCTCGCCGTCCTCGCCCATGGCGCCGAGCCGGAGGGGATGGGAACCGAGCTGGCAGGGGCCCGTGAAAGGCCATTCGCCGGCAAGCGCGCCGTCGATCCAGACGCGCTTGGATTGCCCATCCCATGTGGCAACAAGGTGGTGCCATCGGCCCGTGGACAGCCTGCGTGGCGTGGTCCGGTGGACGACGGCCTCGTCGGGCCCGACGCCGTTGCCAAGGAAGAATCCGACGTAGCCGTCGGGTCCGACGCCGAGGGCGAAGCCTTGGTCGCTGGACTTGTCCTCCTGGGAGACGACGCCCTGGAGGCGCTCGAGCGACCAGGGGCGAACCCATGCCTCGATGGAGAAGGCGGAGGGCCGAAAGGCGAGGTTCTTTGGGACGTGGACGTAGGAGCCCGGGTGAATGGGCTGGGGGTTGGGGGGAAGCGTCGGGAAGCGATGCAGGACCACGTCGCCGGCCGGGTCGTCCACAAGCGCGCCAAGGCGGCAAACCTCGACGTCGCAGGGCATGGCGTTGCTGACGTGAAGGTGGATCGTCTCGCCGGCGCGGATGGAGACGGCATGGGCGTAGCCATGGACGCCGGGGACCGGGCGTGGCACGTGGGGCGGGATGGCGAGGTGGGAGCGCCATGGCCGTGTGGACCGCGGTGGGGCGGCATGGGCCGCATGGGCGGCGGCCGCAAACGCGGCGAGCCTGACGAAGTCCCGTCGAGAGGTGCGAGGCATGGCGGTAGCGCAGCATTGGGGAGGAAAGCCGACGAGGGCAAGCCGCCGCGCCGGGGGAGAATGGGATGGGAACCCGGCCCGGGAGCAGGCAGGGTGAGGGCGGTGCGGACGCAATGAGCAAGGGCATGGGAGACGCGACGGGCGGTGGCAAGCAGGCGCGGCGAAGGCGAGGAGGCACGGGGCCATGATGGAGTTCCTGCGCAGGTTCCTGCCCTACGTGCGGCCGTTTCGTGGACGCGTGGCGTTGGGGATCGCGAGCGGCGTGCTGTTCGCGGCGACCAACGCGATGCTGCTGACCGTGGTGCGGCTCGTGGTGGACATGGTGTTCCCGGGCGCGGGCAAGAAGCCCGGCGAGGCGATGCTGGACTCGTTGCCGACGTTCATGGCGGGTTGGGCGCGCGGCATGGTGGACGGGGTTGCGGGCATGGATCGGTCCACGGCGATGGTGTGGGGGATCGCGTTGATCCCGTTGGTGATGCTGATGCGTGGGGTGTTCGAGTACGTGGGAGCCTACTCGATGACCTGGGCGGCGACACAGACGATGGCGGGGGTGCAGCAGGCGGTGTTCCGGCATTTGCACGGGCTCTCGATGGGATTCTTCGGGGTGAACCGGACGGGGGAGCTGATGTCGAGGATCTCGAACGACCCGGCCATGCTTCGCCACGCCGTGTCGCATGGGTTCTCGGTGGCGGTCCGGGACCCGGTCCAGGTGTTGGTGCTGGCGGGGTTGCTGGTGATGCAGCAGCCGAGGCTGATGGCGCTGTCGCTGTCGTTGCTGCCGGTGTGCGTGGTGCCCGTGGTGGTGTACGGGAGGAAGGTGAGGAAGGCGTCGCAGGCGTCGCAGGCGCACGTGGCGGAGCAGGCCTCGACGATGAACGAGAGCTTCTCGGGGCAACGCGTCGTGAAGGCCTACGGGCTGGAGGGCTACATGATCGGGCGCTTCGCAAGGGCGTCGCAACGGTTCGTCTCGGAGACGATGCGGGCGGTCCGGGGGATCGAGCTGCCGGGGCCGATGATCGAGTTCGCGGGGTCGCTGGGCATGTCCGGCGTGTTCATCTACGTGGCGTTGACGCCCTCGACCGGGGTGACGGCGGGGGACTTCCTCCAGTTCGTGCTGGGGTTGTTCATGCTGTACAAGCCCATCAAGGAGCTCAGCCGGCTCCAGGCCCTCCTTCAGCAGGCGCGCGCCGCAAGCCAACGCGTGTTCGACCTCCTCGCGACCCGGCCCGACATCACGGACCCGGAACGGCCCGTGCCCATCGATGCGCGCGGCCGCGACCTCGTTCTCGACGGGGTCACGTTCGCCTACGAGGAGCGGCCGGTCCTGAGGGACGTGTCGATGCGGATCGCCGCCGGAAGCTTCGTGGCCGTGGTCGGGCCCAGCGGCTCCGGGAAGAGCACCCTTGCGGCGTTGCTCCTCCGCCTGCATGACCCGCAACAGGGAAGCATCCGGATGGGCGACCTCGACATCCGGCGGGCGCGCATGTCCGACGTGCGCGCCCAGTTCGCCGTGGTGACCCAGGAGCCGGTCCTGTTCTCGGAATCCATTGCCACCAACATCGGCCTCGGACGCGAGGGGGCGTCGCGGGAGGACATCGAGCGTGCGGCGCGCATGGCCAACGCCCACGAGTTCATCATGGAGCGGCCCGGTGGCTACGACGCGCCGGTCGGCGACCGCGGCAGCGCCTTGTCCGGGGGGCAGAAGCAGCGGATCGCGATCGCCCGGGCGATCCTGCGCGACGCGCCGGTGCTGGTGCTGGACGAGGCGACGAGCGCCTTGGACTCGGAGTCGGAACGGGCGGTCCAGGAAGCCCTCGAACGATTGATGGTCGGGCGCACGACGGTGTGCATCGCGCATCGGTTGTCCACCGTGCTGAAGGCGGACCGGGTTGTCGTGATGGAGGACGGACGGATCGTGGAGACCGGAACGCACGGGGAGTTGCTGTTGCGAGGCGGGTTGTACGCGCGGCTTTACCAGCTTCAGGCGGGCGACGGGGGGAGGTAGGTCCGGGAAGCGTCGTGCGGCGGCGTGGCCCTGCTACGGGTTGGCGGGCTGGAGGGATGCGGCGGGAGCCAGCGCGGACGCCACGGACTCGGCCAGCTGGCCGGGCGTCCAGCGGTTGCCCATGATGATGTCCGCGACCTTCCCGTCGGGACGAATCACCACGGTGCGGAGGTTGTGGTTCATGTTGTCGGGGGTGACGGCGCGGCTGAAGTAGAGCCCGAAGTGGCTGCCCAACGGCTGGATGGAGTCGAAGGAACCCGTGGCGAACGTCCAGTCGGCGGGGTTGTGGTCGTACCGCCTGCCGTAGGCCGCGAGCACGCCGGGCGTGTCGTGCTCGGGATCGAAGGTCACCGAGACGACATGGAAGTTGGTGGGTCCGTCGCGCCGGAGCCGGCGGATCGTGGAGGCCATGTTCATGGACTCGCGCGGGCAGAAGTCCGGCAGCGGGCAACGGGTGAAGATGAAGTTGAGCACGAGGACCCGGCCCCGGAAGTCGTCGGTGGCGAAGCGTCGGCCGTCATGGTTGGTCAGCACGTAGGTCGGCAAGGGGTCGCCCACCTTCAGCTCGGGCACGTCCTTGTAGAACGACACGCCCGAGGGGTCGTTCAGCACGGCGGGCTTCTCCGGCGCGGGCGCGGGCACCGCCCCGGGCGCGGCGTTCGTGGCCTTCGCAGTCACCACGAAGCGGTCGGACCATGACTCCGCGCGCGTCACGGAGAGGCGGAACCTCACGGCGTCGCCCGGTTGCAGCGGGGTCAGCAGCGAGGCGTCGCGCACGGGAAAGGGCATCGTCATGGCCTCCATGTAGCCCGGGATGGCGTCGTGCCGGACGACGACGTCGGGCCCGGCCGGCCGGACCTCCTTGATGACCCCCGTGACTTCATACTCCTTCGGGCCGCAGCCGGCGAGGAGGGCGACGAGGATCGTGAGGAGGCCGAGTGCCAGAAACCATGGAGGGGACGGATGCGAGCGCGCCTGCACAGGGCCACTCTGGCGATGGCCCGCCCACGATCAAGGCGCGGGTCGCCGGCGCTGGACCATGAAGTAGAGCACGGGCACGGCCATGCGGCTAATGAGGAGGGAGGCGATCTCGCCAGCCATGAGCGCGATGGCGAGCCCTTGGAAAATGGGGTCGGCAAGGATGACGGCCGCGCCTGCCACGACCGCCGCGGCCGTCAGGACCATCGGGCGGAACCGAACCGCGCCGGCCTCCACGACCGCGTTGGCCAGCGTCATGCCGTCGCGGAGGCCCAGCTCGATGAAATCGACGAGGATGATGGAATTGCGGACCACGATGCCCGCGCCGGCCATGAAGCCGATCATGGAGGTGGCGGTGAAGAACGCCCCCATCAGCCCGTGCGCCGGCAGGATCCCGACGAGGGAGAACGGGATGGCCGCCATCACGACCAACGGGGTGATGAACGAGCCGAACCACCCCACCATGAGCACGTAGATGAGGACCAGCACGGCCGCGAACGCGAGGCCAAGGTCGCGGAAGACCTCGAGGGTGATGTGCCATTCGCCGTCCCACTTCATGGACGGGACGGCGTCGGACACGGGCATGGCCGCGTTGTGGATCTCCGGGCTTCCCGGCAGGGCCTTGATGCGACGGTTCATCTCCGCGATCGCGTATACCGGGCTCTCGATGGCCCCCGCCACGTCGCCCACCACGTAGGTCACCGGCATCAGGTTCTTCCGATGCCGGGTCTTGTCGGCCACGACGTGCTCAACCCGGACCAGCTCGCGCAGGGGAACCATGCCGGCACCGCCCGTGCCGGAGCCGGGACCGGGCTCGGGCAGGGCGTTGCCGTCGCCGCTGCGAACCCGGATCGCGAGGATGTCCTCGGGCCGGGAACGGTGCTCGCGCGGGAGCTGGAGCACGAGGTTCACGTCCTCCTTCTCGTGGGGCACATGGAGGAGGTCGATGGACTCCCCGCCCACGGCGATGCGGACGGAACGTGCGATGGCCTCGGCGCTGATGCCGTGCAGGGCGGCCTTCTCCTTGTCGATGACGACGCGGGCCTTGGGCTGGTCGGCCTCGACGTAGGCATCCACGTCCACCACGCCCGGGGTGGACTCGAAGATCGAGCGGATCCCGGAGGCGAGACGGGAGCGTGCGGCGTCGGTGGGGCCGTAGATCTCGGCGACGAGCGTCTGGAGCACGGGCGGGCCCGGCGGGACCTCGGCGACGGCGAGGCGCGCGCCGTGTGCCATGGCGATGGCCGCGAGCGCGGGGCGGATGCGCCGCGCGATGTCGTGGCTCTGGGCCTTGCGCTGGTGCTTGGGGCGCAGGTTGACCTGGATGTCGGCAACCCCAGGGCCGCGGCGCAGGAAGTAGTGGCGAACAAGCCCGTTGAAGTTGAAGGGGGAGGCCAACCCGACATAGACCTGATAGTCCGTGACCTCGGGCTCGCCGCGAAGGACTCGCGCCATCTTGCGCGCGACCTCGGCCGTCTGCTCGAGGGAGGAGCCCTCGGGCATGTTCAGGATGACCTGGAACTCCGACTTGTTGTCGAAGGGCAACATCTTGACCTTCACCCAGCCCGATCCGACGGAGGCAAACGCGGCAAGGAGGAGGACGGCGATGCCGGCGAGGAAGGCCCATCTCCATGCTGGACGGGAAAGCAGCGGGCCCATCACGCGGCGATAGAGCCGGGTCAATGCGTCGTCATGGCCGTGGCCGGACTGGTGTTGCCTTGCGAGCCGGGCCTCGCCCTTGAACCAGCGAAGCATCCGGATGCTGGCCCATGGCGTCACCACGAAGGCCACCAGCAGCGACCAGAACATGGCCGCGCTGGCGCCCACGGGGATGGGCCGCATGTACGGGCCCATCAGGCCTCCCACGAACGCCATGGGAAGCACCGCCGCGATGACCGCGAACGTCGCAAGGATGGTGGGGTTGCCAACCTCGCCCACGGCCTCGACCGCGATGCCGGCCCACGGGCGACCGGCGTTCCGCGGGAGGTGAAAGTGACGGACGATGTTCTCGACGACGACGATCGCGTCGTCCACGAGGATGCCGATGCTGAAGATCAGGGCGAACAGGGTGATGCGGTTGAGGGTGAAGCCCTTGAGGTGGAAGACGAGGAGGGTGAGGGCCAGCGTGGCGGGAATGGCGACGGCCACGATGCCGGACTCGCGCCAGCCCAACGCAAGCCAGACCAGCAGCGACACGCTCACGATGGCCAGGCCCATGTGCAGCAACAGCTCGTCGGACTTCTCCGCCGCCGTCTCTCCGTAGTGGCGCGTCACGGAGACGGTGACGTCCGATGGAATGATCACGCCCTTCAGCGCCTCGACCTTGGCGAGCACGTCTCGGGCGACGGCGATGGCGTTGGCCCCGGGACGCTTGGCGACCGACAAGGTCACGGCGGGCTCCTCGGGCGTGTCCTCGCCCCCGGCATGGGCGCCCCTGCCGAAGAGGACGTAGCTGGACGGCTCTTCGGGCCTGTCCTCGATGCGGGCCACCTCGCGAAGGTAGGTGGGGCGACCCGAGGCAACGCCCACGACGACGTTGCCGACGTCCTCGGCGTCGCGAAGGAAGGAGCCGGTCTCGACGACGATGGACTGGTTGGCCGACGTGAGGTCCCCGCCGTGGAGGCGACGGTTGGCTTGGCGGAGCATGGGGACGAGCCCCGCCGGGGTCAGGCCGCGCGACGCAAGGCGCACGGGGTCGATGTCGATGCGAAGAACCCGCCTTGCGCCGCCGATGACGGACGTCTCGGCCACGAGGGGCACCTGCTTCACGGCGTCGTCCACCTGGGCGACGAGGCGGCGGAGCTGGAGGGGATCCTGGCGCGGGCCGTGAAACGTGAGCGCGAGGATCGGGACGTCGTCGATGGACCGGGGCTTGACCATCGGGAAGGCCACGCCGTGCGGCATCCGGTCGAGGTTGGCACGCAGCTTCTCGGTCACCTTCACAAGGCTGGCGTCGGGGTCGGAACCCACCTTGAAGCGGACGATGGCCAGCGCCTCGCCCTCGCGGGACTGGGAGTAGAGGTACTCGACGCCCGCGATCTCCCACAGGAGCTTTTCCATGGGCCGGGTCGCGCGCTCCTCAACCTCCGCGGCGTCCGAGCCGGGCATCGACACCATCACGTCGATCATCGGCACCTTGATCTGGGGCTCCTCTTCCCGGGGCAGCATCAGGATGGCGAACGCGCCAAGGAGCACGGAGGCCAGCACGACGAGCGGCGTGAGCGGCGAGTGGACGAACGCGGCGGCGATGCGCCCGGCGATCCCGGCGTGCCCGGCGTCCGCAACGGCCCGCGTGTCCCCGGAGGAAGGTGGCGTCACGGCTCAACCTCCACCGGTTGGCCGTCACGGAGGTTGTCCAGCCCGGAGACCACAACCTGCTCGCCGACGGCGAGGCCCGAAAGCAGGGCGACCCGGCCGGAGTCTTGCATGCCCGAGCGCACGAGGCGCAGCCGGGCGACGCCCCGGTCGGCCACCATGACAAACTCAAGCTGTCCGCGGCGCAACAGGGCCGCACGGGGAACGTGCAGCACGTCCGCCGCGCCCGAGGGAACCGCGACGCGGCCAAATTGTCCGGACCGCAGCCCCGGCAGGGGCGGGAGGTCGAGCTTCACAAGGTGGGTTCGGCTGATGGAGTCCGCGACCGGCGCGACCTCGGAGACGGTGGCGTCGATGGGCCGGGTGTCGGCGCCGGCATGGACCACCATGCGGCTCCCAAGTGGGACGCTTGCAACCAGCGCCTCCGGGACATCCGCCTCAAGGCGAAGCCGCGATGGGTCCTCGAGCTCGACCAGCGGCCTGCCCGGCGTGGCAAGGTCGCCCACGTCGGCGTGCTTGCGGGTGATGGTGCCCGCAAAAGGGGCGGTGACCCGGGCGTGCCCGAGCATCGTCTCGGCCTCCGACACGGCGGCCTCGGCGACGCGAAGGCGAGCATCCACGGCGTCGAGCTCGGCCGGGGTTGCCGCGCCTTGGCCTACAAGCCGTGCGACGCGGTCGCGGTCGCGCCGGGCTTGGTCGGCGGTCGCGCGGGCGGAGTCGAGGCGGGCGCGCGGCTCGCGCGAGTCAAGGAGGGCGAGGAGGTCGCCGGGCTGCACGCGTTGCCCGGGAACCGCCGGGAAGGACTCGATGCGGCCGGCAGCCTTGGCCTCGACGGTCGCGCGGAGGCGGGGACGAACGGTGCCGAGGACGGCCTCGGAGGCGATCCATGCGTTGGTGGAGGCCATGGCCAGCTTGACGCGCTGGGCCGGCAGGGGTGGCCGGGGCAGGGGATGGGAGGGCTCGTGGCAGCCCGCGAGGAGGACGAGAAGCGGGGCCGGGAGGATGAAGGCGAGGGCGCGCATGGGGGGGCTCCGCTCAGGGCACGGGGTCCTTCGTGCAGCACGGGGGCGCGGGCGCGGGCGGGGTGCGGCGGAACCTGCGGATGACGGACTCGGCGGGGCAAAGGCCGGTGAAGGCGGACTGGAGGAGGTTGAGGCCGACGAAGGCGGCGAGGAGCAGGAAGTTGGGATGGACGAGCCTTGCGAGGGCGAGGGAGAGGAGGACGAGGGAGCCCGCGAGGGCGCGGATGATGTTCTCGGTGTTCATGAGATGTTGACGATGTGCGGGGTGGACCGCGGCGACGGGCGCGTTGTTCACTGAATTATTGACTATTTCACTATCCAGTAATATTAAAGGCTGCAAGCAAAAGATGAAGGCGAGCGATCGGGGCGGGCTGGACCCGCGCGGGATGTCGGAGGAGGCCCTCGTGATGGTGGCTTCAAGGTTCCGGGCGCTGGGCGAGCCCAGCCGGCTGAAGCTGGTCAGGGCAGCGATGTCGGGCGAGAAGGGGGCCGGTGCCCTCGGCGAGGAGGCCGGGCTCGGGCAGGCCAACGCATCAAGGCACCTGCAGGTGCTGGTGGACGCGGGCATCCTGCGGCGCCGGAAGGAGGGCCTGCAGGTGCTCTACAGCCTTGCCGACCCCGCCCTCCCGGAGCTTTGCAAGGTGGTGTGCGACATGGTTCGGAGGGGGCACGAGCGGGCCTCGGAGGCGCTGGCGCCGGCGCCGGTCCAAGAATCGCCTTCCCAGCGGGGGAAGCCGGGGCGCAAGCTACGCGCCTGATGCGCAAGCGGCGGGAAGCCCGGGAGCGGGCTGTTCAATTTTTGTTCCAGCATGACGTGAGCCCGGCGTCGGACCTCGATCCGGCGCTGGAGGTGTTCTGGAGCAACACGCGGTTGAACGCGGCGGTGGAGGCGGCGGGGCCTACATGGGGCGAAAAGGTGGAGTTGGGCCCGCCCACCGCCGAGGACACGGCCACGCGCCTGTTCGCGGACAAGCTGGTCCGGGGCGTGTTGCAGCACCGGGAGGTCCTCGACGAGGTCATCCGGCGCCACACGAAGAACTGGGACCTGCACCGGATGGCCGTCGTGGATCGCAACATCCTGCGCCTCGCGATCCACGAGATGCTGCACCGGGACGACATCCCGCCGGTGGTGTCGATCAACGAGGCCGTGGACATCGCCAAGAAGTTTTCCACCCATGAGAGCGGCAAGTTCGTGAACGGCATCCTCGACAAGGTGCGCGCCGAGATCCTGCGCCCGGCGCGGACCGCCAAGGACACCCCGTTGCCGTGACGACGGGCCTCGTGAAGAGCGCGGACCTTCATCTCCACACGTTCTACTCCGACGGCACCTTCAGCCCGGAGGAAGTGGTGGCGCGCGGCGTGGAGGCAGGCCTTGGGGTGCTGGCGTTGACGGACCATGACTCCTTGGAGGGTTGCCCCCGGATGGCGGCGGCGGCGGCGGCGGCGGGCGTGGAGTTCGTGCCGGGCGCGGAGCTGACCGCGGACGCGGAAGGCAAGGAGGTGCACGTGCTGGGCTACTGGCTGGACGCCGGGAACGACCGGCTCCGGAGCGAGCTGGCGCGGTTCCAGAGGGTTCGCCAGGAACGCATCGAGGAAATGGTGGCCTCGTTGAGGCGGGCCGGCGTCCCCATGGAGCTGGAGGCGGTTCGGGCCGTGGCCAATTGCTCGGCGCCCGGCCGGCCGCACGTCGCAAGGGCCTTGGTCGCGGCCGGCCATGCGTCGGACTACGACGATGCCTTCGACAAGTATCTCAAGAAGGGGCGCGCGGGCTGGGTCCCCAAGGCTCGGATGACGGTGGACGAGGCGGTGGGGCTCATCCGCGACGCCGGTGGCGTGGCGGTGTTGGCGCACCCGGCCTTGTACCGGGACGACGGGCTGGTGGGGCGCGTCCTTTCGCGGGGCATGGACGGCGTCGAATGCTGGCATACGCGGCACTCGGCGTCCGACGCGGCGCGCTACGAGGGGATGGCATGCCGCGCCGGGCTGGTGGCGACGGGAGGCTCGGATTGCCATGGCATGGCGAAGCTGGAGCCCTTGATCGGTCGCGTGCGCCTCCCCTATGACCGCGTGGAACAGCTCCGGGCGCGACGCCCCCGGAGCGGCGTGACTTGACGAGCCGGGTGACTGCAACGGGAGAAGCACATGGGGTTCTTTGACAAGCTCAAGTCGGCGATCTCGCGGACCACGTCCGTGCTCGCGCACGAAATCCAGCGGATCGTGACGCGCTCGCCCCGGATGACGGGGACGAGCCTTGAGGAGCTGGAGGCGGCGTTGCTTGGGGCGGACCTTGGCCTCCCCATGACGCGGCAGATCGTCGCCGCGGTGAAGCAGGCCTACGAGACGCAGGGGCGCGCGGGCCCGGACGTTTTCGAGATTGCAGCGCGCGAGGTGGAGAAGTCGTTGTCCGCCGGGGCCTCCCCGCTGGCGTTGCGAGCGGACGGCCTGACCGTGGTGTCGTTGGTGGGGGTGAACGGCACGGGGAAGACGACGACGTCGGCGAAGCTGGCGCAACTGGTGCGGGGGCAAGGGCATGGGTCGGTGTTGGCGGCGTGCGACACCTTCCGTGCGGCCGCGGTGGAACAATTGAAGCTTTGGGGGCAACGGCTGGACGTGCCGGTGGTGTCGGGCGCCCCGAACGCCGACCCTGCGGCGGTCGCGCACGACGCGATCGGTGCGGCGATGTCGCGCGGGGCGCGGTACCTGTTCGTGGACACGGCGGGGCGGCTGCACACGAAGCACAACCTGATGCAGGAACTGGCCAAGGTGCACCGGGTGATGGACAAGAAGCTGCCCGGGGCGCCGCACGAGGTATTGCTGGTGCTGGACGGGTCGAGCGGGCAGAACGCGATCAACCAGGCGCGGGAGTTCAACAAGATCTGCCGCCTTACGGGGCTTGTCGTGACCAAGCTCGACGGCACGTCCAAGGGCGGGGTGGTGGTGGCGATCCAGCGCGAGCTGGGCATCCCGGTGAAGTTCATCGGCGTGGGCGAGCAGCCGGACGACCTCCAGCCGTTCGTCGCGCGGGACTTCGCGAACGCGTTCTTCGAGATCAAGGGGGGCTGACCTTCCTCGCCCTCCGCGCACCCGTCCCCATGGCCGGCGCGGCCCCGGGACGGCATGGGCCGCGTTGACTCGGCCCTCCGGGTTCGAGCACGCTTTGCCCAGCGTTTCACCATGAGCAAGAAGCCTGTCGCATCGAACAACATCCGGTCGCTCCTCAACGAAACCCGGGTGTTCAAGCCCTCCAAGGATTTCTCCGCCGCCGCCCATGTTGGCTCGTTGGCCGCCTACAAGAAGCTCTGGACCGAGTCGGTCCGGCAGCCCGAGCGCTTCTGGGCGCGGCATGCGAAGGCCGAGCTGGCATGGCAGAGGCCCTTCAAGAAGGTGCTCCAGTGGAAGGAGCCCGTCGCCAAGTGGTTCGTCGGCGGCCAGCTCAACGTTTCCGCCAACTGCCTCGACAAGTGGCTGGGCACCGCGACGGCCAACAAGGCCGCCTTGATCTGGGAGGGCGAGCCCGCCACCGACGGCCGCCCCGGCGAGGAGCGCGTGTACACCTTCGCCCAGTTGCACCGCGAGGTGTGCCGCTTTGCCAACGTCCTCAGGCGAAACGGCGTCAAGAAGGGCGACCGCGTCATCCTGTACCTCCCGATGGTCCCGGAGGCCGCCATCGCCATGCTCGCCTGCACGCGCATTGGCGCCATCCACTCCGTGGTGTTCGGCGGCTTCAGCGCCCAGTCCGTGGCGGACCGCATCCATGACTGCGGGGCGAAGCTCGTGGTGACCTCCGACGGCGGCTACCGGCGGGGCGGCATCGTGCCGTTGAAGAAGAACGTGGACGATGCGCTCGCGATCCATGACGCGGCCGGCGGCCTCCTTGCCAGGACGGTGGAGAAGGTGGTGGTGCTCCGGCGCACCGGGCACGAGGTCCACATGGCGGAGGGGCGCGACGTGTGGTGGCACCGGGAGCTGGAGTACGTGGACTCGCGGTGCGAGCCCGCCCGCATGGATTCCGAGTCGCCCCTGTTCATCCTCTACACCAGCGGCTCGACCGGGAAGCCCAAGGGCATTCTCCACACCACCGCCGGGTACCTTCTCGGCGCCAAGCTCACCCACAAGCTCGTCTTCGACGTGCGGGACGACGACGTGTACTGGTGCACGGCCGACGTGGGCTGGGTCACGGGCCATAGCTACATCGTGTACGGCCCGCTTGCGAACGGCACCACCTGCGTGATGTACGAGGGCGCGCCCAACTGGCCGGAGAACGACCGGTTCTGGCGCATCATCGAGAAGTACCGCGTCACCATTCTCTATACCGCGCCCACCGCCATCCGGGCCTTCATGAAGTGGGGCGACGCATGGGTCACGAGGCACGACCTCTCCTCGCTCCGCCTTCTGGGCTCCGTTGGCGAGCCCATCAATCCCGAGGCATGGATGTGGTACCACAAGGTCGTGGGCGGTGGCCGTTGCCCCATCGTGGACACGTGGTGGCAGACGGAGACCGGCTCCATCCTCATCTCCCCCTTGCCGGGCGCCACGCCGTTGAAGCCGGGCACGGCGACCTTGCCGTTCCTTGGCGTGCTGCCGGAGGTCGTGGACGACGCCGGCAAGGCGGTGCCCCGCAACACGGGCGGAAAGCTCGTCATCCGCAAGCCATGGCCCTCCATGCTTCGCGGCATCTGGGGCGACCCGGCCCGCTACAAGCAAACCTACTGGTCGGAGGTGAAGGGCTCGTACTTCACGGGCGACGGCTGCCGGCAGGACGAGGACGGCTACTTCTGGATCGTGGGCCGCATCGACGACGTCCTCAACGTGGCCGGCCACCGCATCGGGACGGCCGAGGTCGAGAGCGCCCTCGTGAGCCATCCCTCCGTCGCCGAGGCCGCCGTCGTGGGGAGGCCCGACGAGCTCAAGGGCCAGGCCCTTGTCTGCTTCGTCACCCTCAAGACGGGCGTGGATGCCCATCCCGGCCTCAAGAACGAGCTGCGACAACACGTGGGCAAGGAAATCGGGCCCGTCGCGCGTCCCGACGACGTCCGCTTCGCCGAGGCCCTTCCCAAGACGCGCTCCGGCAAGATCATGAGGCGGCTCCTGAAGCAGATCGCCTCCGGCGCCGAGATCAAGGGGGACACCACCACGCTCGAGGACTTCTCCGTCGTGGCGAAGCTGTCCCAATCCGACGAGTGAACGGCGGCGCACTCGCTTCCCGGGCATCGCGCCCGCTCGCGGAGATGGACCGTGCCAACCCGTCCCGCCGAGATGGCGCTTGCCGCCGAAGACCCCCCAACAAGCGGATGGGACGCTTGCAATGCAGGCGTCTTGCGCTCCCATGACATGGACCGGGACCGGAGGCGATGATGAATGTTCGTGAGTTGAACCGGAGGGGTTTCTTGGCGGCTTCGGGTGTCGGGTCCGTGATGGCCGCGACGCCGTCGCGGGGCCAACGGACCATGCGCGACGAAGGAGGAAAGGGCGGCGGCGTGGCGGGCGGGATCGTGGATTGCCAAAGCCACCTCTTCCTGGCGCCGGTGATCGAGCTGATGCGACGTCGGCGCACGGACCCCATGGTGTACGAGCGCGACGGGGTGACATGGCTTCGGATGGGGGACTGGCTTCGCAAGATCCCGCCGGAATACATGAGCGTGGATGCCAAGCTCCGGGCGATGGATGCGCATGGCATCGGAACCACGTTGCTAAGCAACAACGACCCCGGCCCGGAATGGTTCGGGGACGATGGCCCGGCGGTGTCGCGGCTGGTCCATGACTCGATCGCGCAGGTGGCGGCGGCGCACCCGGGCCGGTTCCGGGGCCTATGCACGTTGCCCTTGCAGGACGAGCGGGCGTCGGCGGCCGAGCTGGACCGGTGCGTGAAGCGGCTGGGGTTCGTCGGGGTCCTGCTCTACACCAACCTCGCGGACGCATGGTGCGACGAGCCCCGGTTTCATTGGCTGTACGCGCGCGCGGAGGAGTTGGGCGTGCCGGTCCTGCTGCACCCGGCACGGCCGCTGACGACTGGGCAGGTGAAGGGCTACGAGCTCACCAGCACGCTGGGCAACATGTTCGAGAACACGATCGCGTTGGCGCGCATCATCGCGAGCGGCCTCCTCGACCGGCATCCACGGCTGAAGCTCGTGTGCCCCCACCTCGGGGGCACGTTGCCCTACATCTCCGGCCGCATGGACCATCAACTGCGCGTCCTCAAGCGCGGCCCGCAGAACCTCCAGCGCAAGCCCAGCGAGTACCTCCGGTCCATCTACATGGACGTGGTGTCGCCCCTGCCGGAGGCGATGCGGTTCGCGGTGGACTTCAGCGGCCCGGGGCGGCTGCTCTACGCGAGCGACCACCCATGGGTCCAGCCCGGCGAGATCCTCGGCCCGTTGCGAAGCCTGCGCCTCGGGGCCGCAGAGGAGGCGGCGATCTTGTCCGGCAACGCACGACGCCTGTTCGGCCTTTGATCTGCGGGCATCCGCCCAAATCCCCGAGCAGCCATGGGTCATGCGAGGCCCGTGTCCGAGGCGACGCTCCCTTCCAGCCCACGCCGCCATGCGTCCGTGCAAGGAAATGCCACGGAAGCGGGTGAGGACCCCACCGTGGTTTCCCGCCCGGCCTGCCTGCGGGTGGCGGCGCCAGGGAGGACCCGGCGCCGTCATGGAGTGTCGTCCAGCGGGTGCGCGCGCCGGGCAAGGGGGAACGTGACCCGGGTCCCGCCGAGCGCGGACGCATGGCACGCGGCGGCCATCTCGACGGCCCATGCGCCGTTGCGTCCGCTGCATTCGGGCTCCCGCCCCTCCTGGATCGCGGCCAGCCAGTCGTCCACCAGCGGCACGTTGTGCCTTGAGGGCTCGGCCGACGGGATGTTCGCAAGGGGCGTCCAGGGGTCCTCCGGCGCGGCCATCCGTCCCGCCCGTTGCATGCGGACGAGCACGCGGGGAACCAAGTCGGCCATGATGCGCGCCGAGCCGAGCGAGCCCGTGAGCTCAAGCCCCCAGTGCCCGCGGGCCTCGCGCGCGGCGGCGTCGCTGGAGAACAGCGCATGGACGCCATGGGCGAACCCGAGGGTTGCATGGACTGCGTCGCCGGCGACCCACCCGACGTCGTTCCGGACGCGCCGTCGGTCGGCGAGGGTGATCGGGCGGCGGCCGTGTTGGACGGAGGCATGGAGCCATGCGGGGTCGCCCGCGAACAGGCGCATGAGGTCGAAGAGGTGGGTGCCGAGCACCACCAGGTCCTCGCCCCCGGCGCGGGCGTCCTGCTTGCCATGGGCGCGCATCTCGCGGAGCTCGCCAAGCCGTCCCTCCTTCACGGCCTTGTGGAGCGCCACGACGGCGGGCGCCATGCGCATGGAATGGGCTACGACGACCCGGCGCTGGCGGGCCCGGGCCAGCGCGAGGATGGCGTCCGCCTCGGCCGGGGAGACGACGAACGGCTTCTCGACGTAGAGATGGGCGCCCATGGCGAGCGCGGCCATGGCGATCTCGTGATGCACCGTGGCATGGCGCATGCCGATGCAGACGAGCCATGGGCTTTCCACATGGAGCAGGTCGCGCCAGTCGGCATAGGAGCGGACGGCGCCGGCCCGCCTGGCCGCCGCGGCGCGCCCGGCGGGGTCGGGGTCGGCGACGACGACGTCGCCGAGGCCGTGTCTGCCGGCGAAGACGAGGTCCATGTCATGGCCGAATCCGCCCCGGGCCGAGTCGCCGAGGATGGCGACGGTGCGCAGGGCGGGTTGAGCGAGGACGGACGGGGCGGCCGCCGCGACGGCGGATGCGGATGCGGCGGCGACGTGGCGGAGGAATCGGCGGCGGCGCGGGTCCATGGTCAGGACGGCTGCGGGGGCCGCGGGTGGAGCCGGACGCGGAGGAGCTCGTAGCCGACGGTCCGCTGGTAGGAGGCCTCGTTCTCGACGCGGTCACGGTGCTGAAGAACCTCGATCGACTGGAGGCGCCGGGAGAGGGCTTCGAGGAGGGTGCGAACGAGGAGGCGCGCATGGGCGGCGCCGAGGCAGAGGTGGGGGCCGGCGCCGAAGGCCATGTGGGGGTTGGGCTTGCGGTCGAGGCGGACCTCGTCGGGGTTGTCGAAGACGGCGTCGTCGCGATTGGCCGAGGCCCAGCACAGGGAGACCCGGGACTGGGCCGGCACCTCGATCCCATGGACCCGGGCATGAGCGGGGCAGACTCGCCCGATGTGGGTGAGGGGGGAGACGACCCGGAAGTATTCCTCGGTGGCATGGACGACGCGGCTCGGGTCCTCGCGGAGGAACGCGAGGGCCCCGGGGTGGGCGGCCAGGTGGGCAAAGACGGAGGAGACGGTGTGGATGACGGTGTCGCGTCCACCCGCGAAGGTGAGGTTGCCGAAGCCCATCATCTCGGTGCGGGTGAGCGGACGGCCGCGGAAGGAGGCATGGGCGAGGGCGGAGAAGAAGTCGGGGCCGGGGTTGGCCGCGGCGTGGTCGAGGCGCTGATGAAGGTAGGCCTCGAGCTCGGCGCCCTTCCTTTGGCCGTCGGGCCCATCCCTGAACACGTGGGTGCCCCAGCCGATCCAGACGTCGGCCTCGGCGACCGGGACGTTCAGGAGGAACGCCATCGCGCGGGACTGGAGCGGGAGCGCGAACTCGCGGACCACCTCGATGGAGTGCAGGGGAAGGGCGTCGGCGACCATCGAGTCGATGAGCGCCTCGACCTGCTGGATCATGCCGGGGTCCTTCGCGCGCCGGAAGAAAGGCTCGACGATCGCGCGGTAGTCGGTGTGGTCCGGGGGATCGGTCTCGACGGGGAGCTGGCGCATGGTGCGCACGTCTTCCTCGGACGGGATGGGGACACGGAAGGGGGCGTCGGAGGAGAAGGTGTGCCAGTCCTTGGCTGCGGCGCGGACGTCCTCGTGCCGAAGGAGCATGGGGACGTGCTGGCCCTGGAACTCGGCGTTGAGGATGGGCCCCTTCTGGCGATGGAGGCGGAAGGGGTCGGGGGCGAGGTCCATGGGGTGGGTGGGGCGCGGAGGGGTCAGGGCTTCCCTTCGAGGGAGGGGCGGATGAAGTCAAAGGCCGGGTCGGACTTGACCTGCTGGCGGAGGTTTGGGGCCTTGGAATTGGTGGCGCGCTGGGCGTCGTTGAGCTTGAAGGCCTTGGCGAGGGTGCCCGAGGCGGTGCTGGACTTGCCCTGAAGCGCCTGCACGGCGGCGAGGCGGTACCATGCGTCGGCGGAGTCGGGCGTGAGCCGCGCATATCGTTCGAGGGCGACCTCGAGCTTGTCGGCGCGCTGGAGCTGCTGGAACGCCTGGGCGACCGAGGCGACGGTGCGCGGGTCGGCGTCGGGCTTGGCGAGGAGCGCTTCAAGGACGGCGAACCCCTCGTTGGAACGGCCGGCGTTGAAGTACGAGCTGGCCAGGTTGAAGGCGGACTCGAGGTTGGTGACGGCCGAGTCAATCTGGGACCGAAGCGCCTCGGTGGACGCGGCGGGGGGCGGGGGCGCGGCCATCTTTCGGTACGGCTCGAGCTGGCCGAGCAGGTCGCGGATGCCGACGTTGTCGGGGTCGATCTTCGAGCACGTGGCGACGACCTCGTAGGCGTCCGGGTAACGCTGCAAGGACACGAGCAGGGAGGCGAAGTTGTACACGGTCTCGGGGCTGTACGGGCAGAAGGCAAAGGCCTGCTTCAGGGCGAACTCGGCCTCCTTGTACAGCTTGGCCTGGTAGCTCGCGTCGCGGGTCTCCTGGGCACGCCATGTGTACACGGACTTCCCGATCGCGTTGCGAAGCTTCGAGAACGCCTTCTGGGCGTTGTCGTCCCGGACAAACCGCGCATCGCCCTTGAACCCGGAGTAGTCCCGCAGGCGGTACGTGCGGAGCGCAAAGTCGCAGACCTCCTGCACCGTGGTGTCGTACGTGATCCAGTTGCCGATGAAGCGCTCGGAGTACTGCGACCAGTAGTCATGGTCGCGCGCAATTTGCTCGTCCGACAACTGCACGACCGGCTCGCGCTCGATCTTCAGGATGATCCCGTACGGGACAAGGTGCGGGTACATCCAGTCCAGCGCGAAGCTCTCCTCGATGTAGAACGAGTGGTCCGGGTTGGCATCGAAGATGACCTTCGTGAGGAGCCCGTTGATCGACATCACCGCCGCTTGGCCGGACACCGAGACCTTGCCGTCCGGCAGCGTCGTCAACACCTCGCCCGGCTTGAGCTGCCGGGCCTGCGCACGCCGTTGCGCGTCGATCGAGTACTCCTCGAAGCAGCGGCGGAGGTCCTCCACGGTGGGCGTGATGATCTCGCGGTCCGGATAGACGCCGGCAGGGGAGACGGCGATCCAGGGACCGTAGGCCGCCTCGAGCAGGAGCCGGTTCAGCCGGATGCGCGTATGTCCGACGGGCTTCTGGTCCACGAAACGGCTGACATGGGGCGTGAGCTTGAGGTGGGCGACGCGGTTGGACTCGGACAGCGCCGGCCCCTCAAGGATGCCGTTGAGCGCGTTGGCGAGCGCGGCGGCGTCGCCGGCAAGGGCCGTGCCAAGCTGGGCCTTGAGATGGGCGGACAAGGGGTCCGCCGCCGCCGTGATCGCCGCCTTGAGGGCGTCCGCGTCCTTGATGTCCGTGGCGCTGAGATACGAGGAGCCCGCCCGCCGTTCCTTCTCGATCGAGTCGCCCAGCGCGGTCATCCACCGGTCCACCGGCGCCATGAGCGAGGCGAGCAGGTTGGTCTTGCTGCGCGAGCGGGACCAGTCGTCGTTCAGCATCGACTCGAAGAAGGCGGGGTCCTTCTGGGCGCTCCGGTTGTAGTGCGCGCGGATGTACTCAAGGTAGGTGTCGTCCGCCAACGCGTTCTGCGTGATCAGGTACACGTCACGGCGGTCGAACTTCGGGTTCCGGCGGTGCCGGGGCGGGATGAAGCTCTCGCAGAAGATCATGTACGTCGGGCAGAACCGGCCCGGGTCCGTCCCCCCAAACAACACCGTGTGGGGATCCATCGACGGGTACAGCGCCTTGCCGTCCTTCCCCTTGGGCGCGGGCGCGGCGGTGGTGTCCATGCCGGGCTCGAACATGTCATGGCCGAACCAGAACCCGAAGTAGTGGTCCCGTTGCTCGTTGTCCGCCCAGTGGTCAAGGATGGGATCTACCGGGATCACGAGCGCCGCCGCAAGCAAGGGAGCAAGGCGTCGCGCCTTCTCCGTGGTGCCCGGCACGGCCGGCGGCGAGGCATCATCCCGCCAGTACAGGACGCACCCCAGAAGTCCGGCGGCGATCGCAAGGCTGATGGCCGCCGCGACCTTCGGGATGGGGAACAGGTTGTTGTCCGGGTCAAGGACCTCGGAAAGCTGGTACAGGTTGAGGGCGACCGCGACCGCCAGCCCCACGCCGATCGCGGTCCGGTGTTGCTGATAGACGCGGTCGGTCTGGAGCAGCCCCGCCAGCAAGGCAAGGCCGTAGCCGATGCCCAGCGCGATGAAGACGTGCGACGACGTGTAGAACACCTTGACCAGCTCCCGGGACTGCTTGTCCGTCCCCGCGTTCAGCAGGTACATCAGCAGGAACGCAAGGCAGACGTACGAAACCAGCAAGCCCACAAGCCAGCCCCGCTCCCGCTGCCGCATCCGCCGGAGAAACGCAAACGGCAGCATCGCAAGAAGCGTGTTTGCCCAGTTGAACTCCTCCTTCACCCCTTGGAAGTACGTGATGACCTGCGCAAGGTTGATCCCCGGGGTCGTCTTCTCGTACTGGCCGCGCGTCAACGCATGCACGAAGCCCTTGGGCGTCCGCGGGTAGCCCCAGTTGAGCGGCGGGTTCGTGCTGGAGGCCACGGGCATGTAAAAATAAAGCGCGGCGCCCGCCGCGAAGCTGACCGACGCCAGCGCGACCACATGCAGCCGGTTCCCAAGCCCGCCCGTCATCACGGCAACCACCCCGCAGCCAATCGCCGACAGGATGCCGACAAGGTTGAAGATCAGGAGAAGGGACGGGTTCTCCACGAAGGTCCCGATCTTGCCCGTCCCGTGCAGAACCAGCCCCGCCAGCCAGATCAGGGCGTTCACCAGCAGGAAGTCCCGCCCAACCCGCCGGTCGGCCATCAGCACGATCACCTCAAGGCCCATCGCCCCCACGATCAGCGTCTGGTGGTTGCAAAAGCAGATGCCGAACAGGAAGCAAGCAACGTAAAGGTGTCGCCTCTGCTGCGGCGCCCACGTGTACCGCATCAGGAAAAGCAGCACCGCCATCAGCGACCAGACCGCGATCGTGTACACCTCCACGATCACCGCCTGGCTCCAGATGTACCCGTTGAACCCCAGCAACATCCCCGCCACGTACCCCGCCGCCAACGATACCCGGTTGTCCCACCCGCGGTCCCGGTTCCGGAACAAGTCCACCCCCTCCAGCATCAGCGTCGCCCCGCGTGACGCCAGCAACGCCACCAGCCCCGCCGACATCGCGGCGGCAAACGCCGAGGACACCGCCACGCGCCATGCGATGTTCGAGAAGGGCAGCAGCTTGGTGAACAACCACGTGTACACCGTCCACACCGGGTACCCCGGCGGGTGCGGCACCCCCGCGTACATCGACGCCACCGCCAGCTCCCCCGAGTCCTCCAAGGTCAGGTCCGGCGCGATCGTCAGCATGTAGCCCGCCATCACCACGAAGGACACAAGGACGAAGGCGATCCAATCGACCGGCCGGAATAGCTTGCCGCCTCCCATGGACTCCGAATCACCCCCCGCCGGGTCTCCGGCGACCGGGGTCATCTTGGGGACGCTTGCTGGGCCGCCCGGGGCGGCGTTGGACTTGCTGGATGCCATGAAAAAATGACGCGCTCGCCCCGTTTTGCCGGGGTGAATCGAGAGCCTTCATAGGAAAAGACGGCGAGCCCGTTTGCAAACTTGAAAAGGCCGGCATCGCCCGGGGCAAGGCCACGACGCGTTCCATGCTTGAGGCTGGGGGGTGGTTTCGGGGCACCATGACCGCCTGATGGAACGAACACTGATCCTCTGCAAGCCCGATTGCATGCAGAAGAACCTTGCGGGCGAGGTGATCCGGCGGCTGGAGGCTTCCGGGCTGACGTTGGCGGCGGCGAAGATGCTCCGCCTCGACGCGAGAATCCTCGCCGAGCATTACGCGCACATCGCCGACCGGCCGTTCTTTCCCGAGATCGTCGAGTTCATGAGCTCCCGCCCCGTCCTTGCGCTGATCCTCAACGGGGACGGCGCCGTCGCCAGGGTCCGCGCCCTGCTTGGGCCCACGGACTCCAGGAAGGCGGAGAAGGGCACCCTCCGCGGGGACCTCGGCGAGAACAACATGCGGAACGTCGTCCATGCCTCGGATTCGCCCGAGAACGCCGAGGTCGAGGTCCGGCGGTTCTTCCGGGCCGAGGAAATCCCTGCCTGAGGATGAAGCCGCAAGGGATCAAGCCGGGGCGCCGGATCGAGGGCATCTCGGCGGTCCTGTTGCCGTTCCGCCGGGACGGCTCGGTGGACCATGACGCCTACGGCGGCCTCGTGGAACGCACGTGGGCTGCCGGTCTCACGCCTGCCATCAACATGGACACCGGCTACGCCAACCTGCTCGCCCCGGAGGAACGCCGGGAGATCCTTGGCATGGTCGGCAGCATGGCCCGCGGCCGCCGCTTCGTGGCCGGCGCCTACATCGAGGGCATGGATGGCGAGCCCGCAGGGTTGTACCGCCGCGAATGCAGCGCGATCGCATGCCACGGCGGCGTTCCCATCCTGTTCCCCGCGTCCGCGACCGGGGGCATGTCCGGCTTGGAGTTGGTGGGGGTGTTTCGGGCGGTGGCCGGGGAGGTGGAGGAGTTCCTTGGGTTTGAGCTGGGCCAAATGTTCGTGCCGTTCGGCCGCATCTGGGACCTCGACACGTACCGCGCGATGCTCGCGATCCCGCAGTTGAAGGGCGCAAAGCACAGCTCGTTGTCGCGGGAGCTGGAGTGGGATCGGCTGGCGGTGCGGGATGCCGAACGTCCGGGTTTCAAGGTGTACACCGGCAACGACCTCGCCATCGACATGGTCCAATGGGGCAGCGACTACCTCCTCGGCCTGTCCGCGTTTCATCCCGAGGCGTTCGCGGCGCGGGACCGCATGTGGGAGGCGGGCGACGGGCGCTTCCACGAGCTCAACGACTGGCTTCAATACCTCGGCATGCTCGCGTTCCGCGCGCCCGTGCCGGCCTACAAGCACTCGTGCGCCCAGTTCCTCCACCTGCGCGGCCTCGTGGCCTCGCCCGAGCCTCATGTGCGAGCCGCGCGCCGGCTGGAAACGGACCTTGCGTTGCTGGAGCCGATCCTGCACCGCCTCGACGACCTGGTGGCGGGCACGGGTGCCCCGTGACGCGTCCCAACACCATGCACCCGGATTTGAAGGAGCCCGAAATGTCCCAGACCCATGCCAAGCCCATGACCGACGCCCGAAGGCGCCGGGTGGGGATCGTGTCGTTGGGGTGCGCCAAGAACCTCGTGGACGCGGAGATCATGCTCGGCTCGTTGCTTAGGCACGGGATCGAGGTCACCAACGACCCGGCCGAGGCGGACGCCTTGATCGTCAACACCTGCTCGTTCATCGACGCCGCCCAGGAGGAGTCCGTGGACGCCATCCTGGAGTCCGCCGCCGACCGGGACGCGCGCAACCCGGCTCAGGCCGTGATCGTCTCGGGCTGCATGCCGCAGCGCTTCCGCGAGGAGCTGCCCATGTTGCTGCCCGAGGTGGACGCCTTCATGGGGATCGACCAGGTCGCCGGGGTCGGCGAGATCGTGGAACGCGCCATCAGGGCGCGGGCAGGCAAGACGTCGGCCCCGGGCGGCGGCAAGGGGCGCGGCAAGGCCGTCAAGGCCGCCGTTGCCCGCATGGAGGCGGCGAGCCCGTCCGACGAGGACCCCGGCCAGTCCCTGAAGGGCACCGCGCGGCACAACTCCACGCGCCAAACCGTGGCGCCGGCCACCGGGCCCCTCGTGGAGGTGGCGGTCCGCCCCAGCTACATCCCGCAGCACGACACCCCACGCTTCAGGCTCACGCCAACGCATTTCGCGTACCTCAAGATCGCGGAGGGATGCAATCACCCTTGCAGCTTCTGCACCATCCCGCGCATGCGCGGCACCCATCGCTCGCGCGAGCAGGCCGACGTCGTGGCGGAGGCCCGCCGCCTTGTCTCGGAGGGCGTCCGCGAGATCAACCTCATCTCCCAGGACTCCACCTACTACGGGCTCGACCTCCGGGACGGCCACAGCCGGGCGATTGCGTCCCCCGAACGGTTCGCCGCCGCGACCCGCGCCCTGCCGGCCGGGGCCACCACCTTGTGCACCCTCATCCGGGAGCTCGACGCCATCCCGGGCGACTTCTGGGTGCGGCTCCTTTACACCCACCCGGCGCACTGGACCGACGAGCTGATCGAGACGATCGCGTCCAGCAAACGGGTGGCGCGCTACGTGGACATGCCCTTGCAGCACATCGAGGACACCATGTTGCAACGCATGCGTCGCGAGACCACCGGCGGCTACATCCGCGACCTCGTCCAACGCATCCGCGCCGGCATTCCCGGCATCGCCTTGCGAACCACCTTCATCGTCGGGTTCCCGGGCGAGACCGAGGCCCGCTTCGAGTCCTTGCTCGACTTCATTCGCGAGGCCCGGTTCGAGCGCATGGGCGTCTTCACCTACTCGCAGGAGGATGGCACCGTCGCGGGTCGCATGGAGGCGCAGGTGCCCGTCAAGGCCCGCCAACGACGCCGCGAACGCGCCATGGCGGCCCAACACGAGGTCGCCGTCGCAGTCGCCCAGTCGTTCGTGGGCCGCGAACTCAAGGTCTTGGTCGAGGGCGAGGCCACCGCCACCGCCCTCAAGAAGGCCCGCGTCCTTTCATGGGAGCACGGCCTCATCCGCGGCCAGGATGGCGGCATGGACTCGTTGCGCGGCAAGTACTGGGTCGCCCGGGGCGAGGCCGACGCCCCGGACATCGACGGCCGGGTGTACGTCAAGGGCGACGTCAGGCCCGGCGAGTTCGCCCGGGTCCGGGTGGTGGGGCACACGGACTACGACTTGGTCGCCGAGCCTGCCTAGGGGCGTGTCTCCTCAAGCCATCACGTCCGTGGAGCTGGGCAAGCTCTGCAAGTACCAGCACCGCGATCGCCCCAAGAACTCTGCCTCCCCTTGCCGCCTCCAGACCTGGTGCGACGGCACGAACCGCACCCGCTACATCCGACCCGAGGAACTCCCCGCCATCCAGGAGGCCCACGACGGCCACCAACGCTTCCGCGAACTCGCCGATCAGTACGTCGGCATCGTGGTCGCCGAAACCCGCCAACGCCCGGACGACCCGCAAAAGGAAAGACCCTGCGGTACACGTCGCATTCCAACACGATCTCTCCCGGGTCCTCCAGCCCCTCCTGACCGACCTTGTGGATTCACCGCTCCAGCGGGCGCCCATCTTCCGCGACGCCCTCATGGCCGCGGGCCGCGTCCTCTTCGCCCCCTTCTCCGCCATCACTTCGGCCGCATCGACCGCGATCACCCGGCACCGCCCTCCCATCGGTGCATCGGACGCGGTCCCGCGACCCTCGCCACGCTCTTCGGCGAGGTCCCGGCTGTCCGCGACTCCTACCTCGCCGAGGGTGAGGCCAGGGAAGGCGGTCCCTGTCCAGCCGACGCCGCCATTCGCCGGCCATGGGATCGCGCGCTTTCCACCTCCCTGCGCGAGGATTGGGAAATTGAAGCAAGGGTTGTCGGTGGAGAACCCAGGGCAGCGCGCGGCGGGGTGGAAAACGAAGGTGCTTGCCGATGGCGTGGGCGAGGTGATGGAAGAGTCCTGGGGACTGCGGGAGCTACCGGGCGAAAGGGTGGTTCATTGGCGGCGGCGTCGTGGAGGCGGGATGCCGGACGATGGTTGGGAGGCGGCTCAAGCAGCCAGGCATGTTGGGGTGGGGAGCGGGGGCGACCGGGGTGCCGAGCTTTCGCACGCTGCCGCCGACCGGACGCTTCGATCACATCTGGCAGGACCGTGCGAGGGCGCCTGCCAGAAAAAACGACGTTCTCTCCCTAGGGGCGCACGGGTTGCCCAACGAATCGGTCGTGGGCGTGCGCCCCGCGCTCGTGAACCAACGCTTGATTTCGTTCGACCCTTCTGGCGTGCTTCGGGGCGGTTCGGGGACGGGGTCGTAGCTCAGTTGGTAGAGCGTCTCGTTCGCAATGAGAAGGTCAGGGGTTCGAATCCCCTCGGCTCCACCACCCGGCCATGCTCAACACGGCCGGGAACCCTCCGGGCCGATCCTGCCACCCACCCCCTTTCGGCCACGTTCCATGCCCAAGATGCGGTTGTTTGGTGTGCCTTGGCCGTGGTGCGTCGCGTCGGGCAGGCAGGATTCGGAGTTGAAACGCCCCCGGGTGGCGAGGGCAGGCTGGTCGGCATGTTCCAACGGGTTGTTGCCCTGTGCGGCATGGTTTGGGTTTGCGCGGTCCTGCAAGCGCTGGGGCCGGACGACCAGTTCATCGTCGCATACAACCTGATCCAGCAGGCCGACAAGACGCGGGACGCGCGCGAGGCGTCGTTGCTGTACACGGAGGCGCAGAAGACCCTGCGGGCATTGCAGCGGTCGAGCCCGTCATGGAACGACCGCGTGGTGACGTACCGGATCCGGTATTGCTCGGAAAAGCTGAACGGGTTGAAGGACGCGGTTGCCGCCGCGCCGCCGCAGGGGTCGGACGCGGCGACCAACGCGGTTGCGGCCAAGACCGGAGCCGGGGCGAGACCCGTCCTTCCGGAACCCGGCGCGCCATCGTCGGAGGTTCTTGAGCAATTCAATGGGCTGAACGCCCGGATCCAGCAACTGGCGGCTGAGAAGCAGGGATTGGAGTCGAAGCTGCGGGAGGCCTTGGCGGCGCAGCCTGCGCCGGTGGACCCTCGCGAGCTGCAGGACGCCGTGGACCGCATCGCGTCCCTGCAATCGACCAACAAGTCGTTGATGGCCCGGCTGGATGCCCAGGAGCGCGAGCGACGCAACCTCGTGGACAAGGTCGTCGCCGAGGAGGCCGCGAGGGCGCTGGCGGAGACCCGCAAGCACCTCGAGGACCAGAAGCAGGCTGCCGCCACCCTCGCCAAGGAACGCGCCGACGTGGAGGCGCGCCTTGCCAAGCTCAACGACGAGACCATCCGTCCCCTCAGGCTCGAGAACCAAACCCTCAAGCAACAGGTCACGGACCTGCGGTCCGACACGGAGAAGGGCAAACAGGTGGCCGAGCTGTCCAGCAAGCTCACCCGCCTGACCGCCGACCTGACCGACCTGCGGTCACGCAACGAGAAGCTCGCTTCCGAGAAGACCGCGCTGGAGAAGCAGGTCGAGGAACTCCGGGCCCGTCAGGCCGAGGAAGGCATCGTCCGCATCGCCCAGCTCCAGTCCGACCTTGCGGTGGCGCGGGCCGAGGCGGACCGCAACCTCCTCAAGGCCGACGGACTGGTCCAGGAGCTCGACAAGGAGAGGAAGGCCCGCACGGGGTTCGAGTCCGAGAACAAGACGTTGTCCGAGCGGTTGTCCGCGCTGACGGCACGGACGGCTGCGGACGCCGAGGCGTTGCAGACGTTGCAGTCCGCGTTGGCGGCCGAGAAGGCCGAGCGCGCCGGGGCCGAGGCCGCGTTGAGGGCGGCAGAGGAAAGCCTGAAGGCCGCGTCCGGCGACGTGAAGCCGGGGGGGGGCACCCCGCCGGAGGTGCTGACGCAGGTCGCCGCCTCGAGGGCGGAGGTCGCGCGGTTGCAGGAGACGCTGAAGCTGTCCAAGGCCCGCGAGGCGGAGATGCAGTCGGCCCTCGCCCATGAATCGGCTCTGCGCAAGAGGCTGGAGAAGGACAAGGTGGCCATGGAGAAGCGCCTTGCGGAGGCGACCGCCGCCAGCCGAGCCAAGCCGCGGGCGGACCCGGACGCGATGCGCTCGCTCGAGGCGAAGGTCCGGGAGTTGGAGAAGGAGCGGGAGGAGTTGAAGGAGAAGCTTGCCAGCCTGAGCCAGCAGGCGCGGACCCGCCTGTTGGGGCTGAAGGGGATCAGGCCGGTCACGCCCCGGGAAAAGGCCGCCGAGTTCCGCCTGTTGCGGCCCTGACATTCGCAGGACGGCGCGTTGCCGCAGGCCCCGCCCGGCGGGACGGCGCCGGGGCGGTTCAGGCGTCCGGAAGCCGCCGCACCAGGTCGGCCATGGAGACGCTTCCCGCGCGGTCCGCCTCGGCGGCAAGGACGGCGTCGAACTCGGCGGCGACGATCGCGCGCGAGGCGTCGGTCGCCGTGGGCAGGCCCGAGCCGTTGCCCGCGCGGAGGGCGAGCAGGATGTCTCCGACGCTGATCTTCTCGAGGGGACGGGCCGGCTTGAAGCCGGGGTCTGCGCCGGCGGTTTCCACGACGAGGTTGGAGTGGGCCATGGCGGCGAGCACCTGGGAGGCGAGGCGTGCGGGGACGGCAAGGCCGGCCGCGAGGTCGGACGTGGAAGGGCCGGGAAGGTTGCGGTCGAAGCGGCGGGCGACCTCGGCCATGAACCGGAGCGCGACGAACTCACGGGCCTGCTGGTGGACGCGCTCGGCCATCCGTTCCTGGAGGTAGGCGTGGCGGTTTTGGAACACGTAGCCGACCTGGGATCCGAACAGGACGATCATCCACGAGAAGTAGAGGCCAAGGAGGAACAAGGGGACGGCGCCGAGGGATCCATAGATCTTGGAGTAGGTGATGACGCGGGTGTTGTAGAAGACGCCCATGCGGTTGTTGAGCCACCACAGCGCGCCGGCCACGAGGCCCCCCATGATCGCGGCCGGCCACTGCACGCGGGTGTTCGGCATCACCTTGTACAGCAGTCCAAGAGCCATGGACACGATGAGCGCGGGCAGGAGCTGGGCCTGGAGCAACGCGGCCCCCGGCAGCTTCTGGATCAGGCCCGACCCGTTCCCGGCGATCGCGTTGAGGTAGCCCGATGTCGTCGCCACCAGCAACACCACCGGTCCGAGGGAAATGGACGCCCAGTAAAGGATGATCGACTCAAACCAACCGCGGCCGCGCTCGGCGCCCCAGATGTCGTTGAACGCGGACTCCACCGTGCGCAACAGCGAGATGGCCACGAAGATCAACCCGATCATCGCCGTGACGCCGATCGTGCCAAAGTGGATGTTGCCGACAAAGTCGAGGATGCGGTTGGCGATCTCGGCGCGCCGGGTCGCCCCGGGGTCGGCCTGTCCCGGCATCCCGGCGTTGGCGTCCGACAACCCCAGCGTGGGCGCGATGTTGTCCACCACGCGCTCGAGCATGGCGGTGAGCTTCTGGCGCGAGCCCTCGCTGCGGGCGTCAAACACAAGCGACGCCACCGTGAGCGACACGGCAAGCAGCGGCACCAATGCCAGCAGCGTGGTGTAGGCAAGGGCCGACGCCCGCACTTGGCATCGGTTCCGCCAGTAGAACCTGCCCACCAAGCCCCAGAAATGGATGAACCGGGCCGGACGGCTGAGCCGGGTTGAGGCATGGGCGTCCATCGACGTGTGCGAGTCGTCCTTCAACGACGCCGCCACGTCCGCCTTGAGCCGCTTCAGCTTGCCCACCGAGTCGTCCAGCATGGTCGGATGCTATCGACCCACGCGTCGAAGGGGGAGACCCAAAACCATGTCCCGTTCCAGTGCTTCCGGATCGACCGCGACATCTTCACCTGCCCATCGATCTCGTCCCCGGTCACCCGCACCAATCCGTCGGGAGCCGCGTTGCCCTTGTCGGATTCCGTGGGCATCCGCCTGTGCTGCCGTGGGAAGGTCCCGTTCCTCGAACCGGTCGGAGGATGACGACTGGCCTGCTTGATGCCTCGAAGGCTGACGTGCGCGAGTGGGCGGGCGGATGGGATGACCTGGGGTGCCTGACGTGATGGCATGGGGCGCGAGGGACGATCGCTTTCGGCTCGCGGGGCCGGGCGACGGGCGTCGTCAGCGTGGGTTGTCCGCGGGACGCCCGGACTGTCCGACCCGAAGAAACGCGGCGAGGTCGGGGATGCGGTCGGTGTTGAGGTAGTCCACCTTGGCTGATTGAAGTTCCTTCCAGAACCATTCGCGGTCGGGAGCGCCCCAGAAGCGGACGACGCGGCCTTGGGCGTGGGCGCGGTGGACGTAGGCGTGAAGGGCGGAGCGGGTGGCCTCGGGCAGGGGACTGCCGCGGATCGGTCCGAACGCGGTGTTCCATGCTTCGCTGACCATGGGAACAAGGTTGGTGGAGGTGTTGGCGGCAAGGTCCTCGGGGCGGCCGTCGATGGCGCAGAAGCGCTCGGGTTGGGCGGCGACGAGGGCGGTGGGGCGCGCGCCGGAGAGGATGACGGTGATGGGGCCGGCGAAGGTCTGGTCCGGGGTGAAGCGTGTCAGGACCTCGCGATGGCGTCGGAGAAGGGGATCGAGCACGGCATAGGTGCCCTCCGGGTTGCCCTTGATGTCGATGAGCAGGGTGAAGCGGGCGAGGCCGGGATGGACGGAGCCCTTGTTGGCGACGACGCGCTCATGGAGTGGGGCGAGGTACAGGGACTCGAGGGTCCGCTCGGGGCGGACCTTGGGCCGGTCATGGGCGACGAGGAGTTGTCCCTCGACAAGGTGGATGTCGGCCTCGACGGAGGCGAAGCCATGGTCGAGGGCCTCGTGGAGGGGACGTTTCTGCTCGTAGTCGTTGTGGGAATGGGCGGCGGGAAGGGGAATGCCGGGTCGCGGGCCGTCCTTGGCCCGTGCGGGTGCCATGGCCCAGACGGTGGCGACGAGGCAACCCGCGATGGCGGCAAGGACGGAGTGCGAGGGATTGCGGGCGAAGCGTGGCATGGTGTGGACCTCAGGCGTGGATGGGGACGCCCATCTCGACGAGCGCCTCGCGGATCGCATGGACCACGGCGCGCATGTCGGCGGGGAAGAGTCGTCCGATGTTGCCGATGCGGAAGGTGTCGGCCTTGGAGATCTTGCCCGGGTAGAGGAGGAAGCCCTTCTCGGCGACGCGGGCGTAGAAGTCGGGCCATTGGAAGGCCGGGCTCTTGGGGTAGGCGAAGCTGGTGATGATGTGGCTTTGGACCTCGGGACGGAGGAAGGGTGCGAGGCCGATGGCGGCCATGCCGGCGAGGAGGGCCTTGTGGTTTTGCTGGTAACGGCGGGCACGGCCTTCCGGGCCGCCTTCCATGTCGAGCTCGGCGAGCGCGCGCTCGAAGGCGAGGAGGGCATGGGTGGGCGGGGTGTAGCGGAACTGGCCATTCCTCTCGAAGCCGCGGAGCTGGTCGAGGAGGTTCATGCTCAACGAACGGGCCCATCCCTCGGTGGCGAGGAGGACGGCGCGCCGGCCCAGGACGAAGGAGAACCCGGGGACGCCCTCGATGCACTTGTTGGCGGACGAAATGATGTAGTCGATGCCGCAGGCTTCGAGGTCGATGGGGTAGGCGCCGAAGCTGGACATGGCATCGACGACGTAGGTCTTGCGGTGCCGCTTGGCGACGGCGCCGACGCGGTCGATGGGGTTGAGGATGCCGGTGGTGGTCTCGCAATGGACGACGGCGACGTGGGTGATGTCGGGGTCGGAGGCGAGGAGGGAGTCGAGGGCGTCGGGATCGTTGGGGACGTCCTCGGGGGTGCGGAGGATGGCGTGCGGGATCTTGGCGTGCTGGAGCATGAGGACCATGCGTTCGCCGTAGGCACCGTTGGAGAGGATGGCGACCTTGCCGTGGGGAGGCACGCCGGTGAGGAAGACGGCCTCGACGCCGAAGGTTCCGGAGCCTTGGAGCAGGATGCATTCCCAGCCCGAGTCGCGGGACACGCCACCGACGCGGAGGAGGTTGTTGCGGATTCCGGCGACCTTGGAGTTGAACTCATGATGCCATGAGCCGGCGTCATGGAGCATGGCCTGCTTGACGTCGAGGGAGGTGGTGAGGGGGCCGGGGGTGAAGAGGAGCTTGTCCTTGGGGGTGGGCAGGGGGTGGGGCATGGGACGGGGCGTTGGGGAAAGGTGGGTGGAAGGCTGGGATGCGGGGCACGGGGCGCGGGGGGGCAGCAGGGGGCCTTTGGCGTGCTATTTGCGGGCGCGCTGTTCCTCGAGGTAATCCTTGGCGGCCTTGTCGCCCTTGCTGGCGGCGTCGAGGAGCTTGGAGCGGACGGAGAGGGCGGAGCGAGCGGCGGCCTCGCGTTGCTCGGGCGTGAGCTCGGCCTTGCGCGAGAGGGCCTCCAGCATTTCGAGGGCGACGGTTTGCTCGTCCTTTTGGATGGCCTGCTGGGCGGCCATGGCAAGGGCCTTGTCCTCGGCGGAGGCCTTGCCGAAGGCGTTGTCGAGGACCTTGGGGACCTCGGCGGCGGGCATGGCTTCCGGGGGTGCCTTGTCGCCGCAGCCGGCAAGGGCAAGGGCGAGGGCGAGGGCGGAGGCGAGCGTGATGGGCGCGGGCGTGGGAGGACGAAAGGAGGACATGGTGATGGGACGCCTTAGAATGAGGGTTGTTCGATGGGAGCGACGCCGGTGTACCAGCGGAAGTCCACGCCCCTGCGGGCGTCGTTGTAGCGGATGGAGGAGACGTTGCCGGGGACCCAGAGGGTGTCGCAGCGCTTGTTGTGGCGGTACCATTCCCACAGGAAGTTGACGCCGGGATAGAGGGTGGGGAGGGAGCCGTAGCGCCATTGGGTGAGGATCTCGGTGCTGCCGGGGAAGAGGCCGAGCATGTCATCGGCGCCGTCCATGCGTTGCTCGGCGGCGTCCTGGGCGAAGATCATGGTCTGGGGGCTTTGGTAGTCGGTGAGCTTGCGCGGGCCCGAGAGGCGGCTGGTGGGGTTGCCGGGGACGGGGGGTTGGGTGACGTAGGCGTTGATGCCGTAGGAGGAGTCGAGCCAGAAGTCGGCCGGGTAACGGAGGCCGTCCTCGCGCCACTGATCGACGATCTTGGCGCCGGGGCAGCGGAAGACGCGTCGGGAGCCGCCGAAGTACTTGATGTAGGCAACGCCCCAGTAGGCGAGGCCGTCGGAGGCGGGGAGGAGGTCGGTGGTGGCGGGGGTTCGGCTCCACTGCCCGTGGTTGGGGACGGCGCCGCCGATGTTGTGGAAGGTGTCGTTGAAGTCGGTGGCGTACATGGTGGTGCCGATGCTGACCTGCTTGAGGTTGCTGATGCAGCGGGCCTGCTGGCCTTTGGACTTGGCCTTGGAGAGGGCGGGGAGAATCATGCCGGCGAGGATCGCGATGATCGCGATGACGACGAGCAACTCGATGAGGGTGAAGGCGATGGCGTGAGACGGCGGGGTGGGCCGCCGGAACGCGAGGCGCTTGAACGCGGTATTCATCATGTAATTCGAGGGTACGCGAGCCATGTCGTTGCCGTGGTGCCGTTTGCGTGAACAAGCGCGGGCTTGCCGTGGCACGACCGGGGAGAGCGGACACCGTCGCAGAGAAGGGTGCAACCATGAGAAGTTCGGGGGAATCCCCCATCCGGAGTAACAAGGGGCTGCCATGGCCGGTACGGCGGCGACACGTTGCGGGGTTGCGTCCGCTTGGGGTTGAGGAGTGGAGCCAGTGGGTGCCGGACGCGAACGGGGGCGGGGGTTGGTATGCGCCGCTTTCGACGAAGGACGAGGCGACCGCCAAGGCGAGGGGCATGGAGTTGGCGGCGCGGGTTGCACGGAAGGGATGGGACGAGGGGACGGAGGCGAGGGAGTTCACGTTGGCGGTTTTCTGGCTGGAGGCACCGTTGGCGTGCACGTACACAACGCTGTTTGCGGGCGGGCGAGACGGACGGATGAGGGTCGGTGGGAGGGGGGTGGGATTGAGGGTTGCCGTGGTGGAGAAGGACCCGGTTTTTCGGACGGCGATCGTGCGGGCGATGGGGACGCGCGATGGGTGCGAGCCGAGCGGGCATCCGGACATGGAGGGGGCACGTCGGGTTGCCGGCGTGGACGTGGTTTTGGTGAATCGCGCGCAGGGCGAGTTGGGTGTGCCGCGCCGTCAGGGGGTTCGCCGGGAAGGAGGCGGCATGCTGGTTCTTCCCTACGGGATTTACCCGACGAGCGACCACATTTTCATGTCGTTCAGCGGGCTGGACGCGGGCTACCTCCTGAGACGGCGGGGGATTGGGGCGCTGCTGGAGCCATTGGACGGCGCGTTTTTTGGGGGGCGGCTTGCGAGGGAGGAGGCGGGGAGGTCGATCCGTCGATACTGCCAAGGGTTGTTCCATGATTCGGCGGGGGTGGGGCAGGAAACAGGGCGGGGATCCTTGACGATGCGCCAGAGGCAGGTGCTGGCTGGGTTGCAGCGCGGACTTCACGACAAGGAGATCGCCGCGGAGCTGGGGATCAGCCCGCTGACGGTGCACACGCACCTGAAGCATGTGTTTGAGAAGCTTGGGGCGCGCACGCGGACGGAGGCGGTGGTCAAGTTCCTTGAGAAGTGAGGCGTGGACGTGCGCCGGGTGTGGGCGCGGGTGTTCAGGGGGCGAGGGAATGGACCTCGATGGAGCCGAAGTCGAGCCACTTGCCGTCCTTGAGTTCCTGGTGGCGGGCCTTGGCCAGGAAGAGGCGGGAGCCGTCGGGGCTGAAGCGGGCGTCGGTGATCCGTTGCTTGGCGTCGGTGCTGAAGACGTTCTTGCCGGAGGCGGCGTCGAAGAGGGCGAGGTTCCATGTGCCTTGGAAGAGGCGGCCGGCCATGAGGAAGAGTTTTCCGGCGGGATGAAACGCGAGGGCTTCCATCAGGCCTTGGCCGCCCTCGCCCTCGTGGGTTTGGTCGAGCTGGGTTCCGTTGCGCCAGTCGAAGCGTTGCCAGCGTTGCACGCCGTTCCCGGCCATGGGATCGCGCATGGGGCCCATGCCGCAGGCGTAGAGGGAGGCGCCGTCCGGGCTGAACTCCATGGCGAACACGCCGCCGAGAAAGTGGTGGCTCTTGATCACGCCCCAGCTCGTGAGGTCGTCGGTCTTCCATTGGGAGGCCAGCATCGCGGAGGGGAGTTCCCAGACGCGGAACTGGCCCATGAGGTTGGCCGCCGCGAGGTGGCGGTTGTCGGGTGAGAACGCCACGGCCTGCACGGGCGGGACATGGGGGAGGGCATGGAGGAGTTCGCCGGTCTTGCTGTCGAAGACCTTCACGGAGGGCTCGCGTTCCGGGGCCGGGGAATAGCGGTAGTCGCCGGCGAGGTATTGGCCGGTGACGGACGCGACGCGCGAGCCGTCGGGCGAGGCTGCGAGATCCCATGACCAGAAGTCGTGAGCCTTGATGCGCCGGATGATCTTCCGGGCGGCGAGGTCATGCCAGAGCAACGCGCCGTCGTAGCCGGCCGAGACAAGAGCGGCGCCCTTGTCCACGAGGGCCACGCCGCTGGCGTAGGAATCGTGCCGCGCCAGCTCGGCCCGTTGGCCGGAATCGGGGTCGATGCGGAGGATGGAGCCGTCGAGGCAGGCGACGAAGAGGGCCTTTCCATCGGGTGCGACCTCGAGGGCGAGTGCGGCGGCGGGGAGCTTGATTTCGCGGACCTTGGCCAGCTTGGGCGCCGGGGTTTCCGAGGATGGGTTGGGATCGGCCATGGATGCAGGGGTCAGGCCAACACGGCACGGATGGGTTCGGCGCGGTCCTCGACCCGGTGGAACGTGGGGAGGTCGCCGAGGTCGTAGGGGGCGTGGGGATCGATGCCGAGGGCGGAGAAGAGGGTGGCGAAGAGGTTCTTCTCGTTGAAGGCCGCGCCGTCCACGTGGACGCCGTCGGGGTCGGTGCCGCCCACGACGACGCCACGCTGGATGCCGCACCCGGCGAGCATGAGGGACCATGCCTTGTCGTAGTGGTCGCGACCGCGGGCTTGGTTGAGCCATGGGGTGCGGCCGAACTCGCCCATGGCGACGACGAGGGTGGAGTCGAGGAGGCCGCGTTGATCAAGGTCGGTGACGAGCTGGAAGAGGACGTTGTCCAGCTCGGGGGTGAGCATCTGGTAGATCTCGTTGTGGAAGACATGGCTGTCCCACGGCATGCCGTTGGAGACCATGACGAAGGGGGCGCCGTTCTCGACGAGATGGCGGGCTTGGAGGGCGTGGGTGGCGAAGGCGCCGGGGCCGTAGCGTTGCCGGTCCTGGAGGGGGATTTGTTCGAGATCGAAGAGGTGGGCGCAGCTCATGAGGCCCTTTACGCGCTCGAAGACGGCGTTCTGGGACGCGGCGGCGGCGGACTTGCGCTCGTTCTCGAACTTGCGCGTGAGGAAGCGGCGGAGGGCGTTGCGGGCCTCATGGTCGTCGGACGCGAGGTCGGCGACGCGCGCGACGTCCTCGATCTTGTAGTCGCCGCCGACGCGAACGGGGCCGTACTGGGCTCCGAGCCAGCCGGCCCAGTTGCCAGCCTTGAACTCCCGGAACTCGTTTCCCTCGGGGCAGGGGTCGAGGAGGATGAAGTTGGGGACGGGGTTTTCGAGGTGACCGAGCTGCTGGGCGAGCACGGAGCCGAGTGTGGGACGAATGAAGGGCGGGCGCGGGGCGGCGCCTCGCTGGAGGAGGTTGATGGCCTGGAGATGCTCGTTCTGGTCGGTCTTCATGCAGCGGACGACCGCGAGCTTGTCGGCGATGGTGGCGCACTTGGACATGAGCTCGCCAAACTGGACGCCGGGAAGCTTGGTGGGGATGGCATGGAAGGGTCCTCCGGTGATGCGCCCGGGCTTGGGATCCCATGTCTCGAACTGGCTGGGCGCGCCGCAAAGCCAAAGAAGGATGCAACGCTTGGCGGTACGCTTGGCCTGCTGGGCAAACGCCGGGAGGGAGAACAGGCCGGCCCAGCTTGAGAGCGAGACCGCGCCGGCCGTTGCCATCCCGGTGAGGAACTTGCGCCGATGCAGGACATGGTCGGGCTGGCCGCACAGGGAACCGGCGAGCCCGGGCGTGGTGGAGGCGATGTCCATGGAGTCCGGCATGGGTTCAGTGGTTCACCATGAACTCCGTGCTGGTGAGCAACGCCCAGAGGAGTTGTTTCCGGCCGCCTTCGCCCGGGTGGGCCGTGAGATACGCAAGGGACGCCTTCAGCTCGTCGGCCTCGGGCGAGCGGCCTTGCACGGACTGGAAGGCAGCGACGACGCGGCGGCGGTCGTCGGGAAGGGTATTGAGTTGGGCCGCGAGGTTGCCGTCGCGGGGCGCGAGCAAGGCGTCGAGCAACGGCGAGTTGGAGAGGAACATGGCCTGCTGGAGCGTGGCGTTGTACTCGGGCGTGAAGAGGTCGGGGAACTGCCGGACGAAGGCACGGCGAAGGTCGGCCTCGGCGAGGCCGGCGACCTTGCCGTCCTTGCTGACGAGATTGCCGGTTGCGATGAGCAGGGAGCGAAGGAGTTGCTCGGCGGACAAGGGCTTTTCGAGGGCGCGCGCGAAGGCGTCGTCGGGCGGGGCGTTCTTCGACGCGGGGCGGGAGTCGAGTTGGTAGGCCCGGGAGAGCACGATGCTGCGGACGAGGCGGCGGATGTCGAACTGGTGCTGCTCGAAGTCCGAGGCGAGCCAGTCGAGGAGGTCGGGATGGCTGGGCGGATGCTTGGAGTCCATCAGGTCCACGGGGTGGACGAGCCCGCGGCCGAAGAGCAGGGCCCAGACGCGGTTGACGGTGGCGCGGGCGAGGAGGGGGTTGTCGCGGGTGACGGCATCGGCGAGGGCCTCGCGTCGGGAGAAGACGGGCACGGCCGGGGCAACGGGCTTCTGTTTGTCGGGCGGGGGCGGCACGCGGTACTTCTCGGGGGCATCGACTTCCTTGATGCCCTCGGCGGGCCATGGCTCGTCGATGGACCGGCCGTTGAAGAAGACCATGCGCGCGGGCTGCGATTCCTTGCGGAGGTTGGCGAAGCTGACGAAGCCGCCGATGGCGGACTCGGCGAGGCCGGGGCCGGAGTCGGCATCGACGTTCTTGGTGCGGTTGAAGGCGGCGACCATGCCCCAGTAGTGGGCCTGCTTGATCTCGCGGGCGACCATGTGGTCATGGCATTGGGCGCACTGGATTTGGACGCCGAACACGACGGGCGCGAGGGCCTCGGCCATGGCCTGGGGATTGTTTTGGCGTTCGTAGAGGAACTGGACCAGGCCGCGTTCGGAGGGCTGGGCGGGCCGAGCGACGATGATGTCTCGGACGACGTCGTTCCATGGGCGGTTGCGCTGGAAGCTGGATTCGAGGAAGCCGAGCCAACCCTGGGCGCGGCGTTGATCCTCCAGCCCCTTGCCCGGGCGGCGCATCAGCACGTAGTCGAAGACCTCGGCGAGGTGGCGTGCGTGCTCGGGGTTTTGGAGAAGGGATTCGACAAGTGCGGCGCGGCGCTTGCGGGGCTTGAGCCGATGGAAGGCGACGGACTCGTCCGGCGAGGGTATTCTCCCAAGGAGATCAAGGTACACGCGCCGGAGAAAGGCGTTGTCGGAGGCCATGGCGGCCGGGCGAGCGCGGCGTTCCTTCCATCCGCGTTCGACGAAGTCGTCGATGACGTCCGACGGGGCCATGTTCGTTGGCGGAACCCATGCGGGGACGCGGGGCTTCTGCGGCGCCGGGGAGGTCCAGGCGGCGGAAGCAGCGTCCGAAGGCTTGATCGCCCCCGCCTTCTCGATGCCGGTTCGGACAAGGGCGATGTGCTCGTTGGACAACTGGCGCCTGGGGGGCATGTGCGGGTCGGCGCCCGCCTTGAGGAAGACGTAGAGATTGCTGTCGTCGGGCCGGCCGGGAACGAAACCCGGGCCACGGGCGCCGCCGCGAAGGGCGAGCTGGAAGGTGCTGAGGTCGAGGCCGCCCTTGCTCTTGGTCTGGCTATGGCACTCGACGCAGTGCTCGCGAAGGACGGGTTCGACGTGATCGGACCAGAAGTCGGCCGCGACGGAGAACGAGGCGGGCAAGGCCCATGCGAGGACGGCGACGAAGGAGCCGATGAACCGGCGCGGGATGGGACCGTGGCGGTTCATCGTGGAGCCCATCATGGGGAACGGACTGGTGTCCGGACGCGCGGCCCGCGTGGGCCCGCGCCCTCGTTGGCTAGTACACGCCCTCGACGATGTTTTTCTCCATGGCGCCGAAGGGCCGGACGTCGCCGACGCCGTCCCATGCGTAGGGCGGGCGGGGGGCGCGGCGGATGGCCTCGTCGCGCTCGAGGAAGCGGGGCATGAAGAACTCCTTGGTGAGGGTGGTGAGCTCGACGCGGCCGAACTCGCCGTAGGGGACGGTCTCGGCGGTGTTGTTGGGATTGACGACGCGGAGGATGGCGCGCGGCTGGGGGGCGTAGTAGGTGACGGAGAACTGGTCCTCGGGCTGGAGGGGGACGGAGGCGGCGAGGCCCATGAGGGTGTTGCCGTAGGTGGGGTAGAAGCCGATGCGCCCTTCGAGGAGTTCCTCGACGATGAAGCGGACTTCCTGGGGCTTCATGGAGGTGCCGCCGCAGAAGACGCCGCGGATGCCGGCGTCCCAGAGGTTGACCTTCTCGGCGATGGCCTCAAGGAGCTTGGGGGTGGTGAAGAGGCCGGAGACCTTGCGGTGCTTGAGGATGGTGGCGGCTTGGTCCACGACGTGGGCCATGTAGTCCTTGGCTTCCTGGTACTTCTTGGCGGCGAGGACCTTCTTCACCCAGCGGGGGTCCAGGTCGATGAAGTAGCAGGAGGAGCCGCGGACGTTGGCGAGGTGCTCGATGGCGAGACGGAGGCGGCGTGGACCGGTGGGGCCCATCATGAGCCATGCGCCGCCGCGCGGGAAATGGGCGTCGCTGATCTTGTCGCTGAACTCGGAGTAGTCGGTCTTGTAGTCGTCCCAGCCGATGCGTTGCTTGGGCATGCCGGTGGTGCCGCCGGTTTCGAAGATGTTGAAGGGGCGCCCCTTGAACGCGGCGGGAACCCAGACCTCGGGCTGGAGGTCGCGCAGGAACTCGTCCTGGAAATGGGGGAACTTGAGGAGATCCTCGACGGACTGGACCTCCTTGCGGGGGTCAAAGTTCTTGGACGCCCAATCCAGCCAGAAGGGCGAGCCGGTGGCGGGGTCGAAGTGCCATGCGATGGTCTGGCGCAGGTGTTGGTTGAGTTGATCGCGGGCGGCGGCGATGGCCTCCGGAGATGCGGTGGGGATGGGCATGGTCGTGAGAGGTGAGGAGTGAGGAGTGAGGAGTGAGGGGTTACTTCTTGGGTTCGATGTTGCCGGGGGGCTTGTCGAGGGTTGCGGCTGGGGTGGCACCGGCGGCGATGGCGAACAGGTGGGTTTGGGAGCCGACGTACATGGTTCCGTTGGCGACGATGGGGGTGCTGTACACGGGGGCGCCGAGGTTGGTCTCGCTGATGACCTTCAGGGTGCGGTCGGCGGCGAGGACGGTGAAGTCGCCGTCCTCGTCACCGACATAGACCTTGCCGTCGGCGACAAAGGTGGAGCCCCACATGTGGGCCTTCATGTCATGGACCCACTGGAGCTTGCCGGACTCGGCGTCGAGGCAATGCACGAAGCCGGAGAAGTCGGCGATGAAGAGGAGGCCGGTCGAGGGGTCGATGGAGCAGGTGGAGATGGAGCGCTTGATGCCCTTGTATTCCCACAAGATGCCAGACTGGGTGAGGTCGCCGGTCTTGGTGGCATCGATGCAGACGAGGCGTCCGACGCCCTCGCCATGTTCTGGGTCTTGGCCGGAGGCGACATAGACGCGGTTCTTGTAGAAGACCGGGGTGGAGTTGATCTCGCTGGGGCCCTCGGCGGCAGGGTACTTGATGGGCTTGCCGTCCTTGGCCTTGTACTCGGGGGGGTTGATGTCCACCCACCAGACCTTCTTGAGGTAGGCAGTCTCGGCTTCCTCGGTCTGGGAGGTGGGTGTTCCGGGGAGGATGGGAACGATGGGTTGGCCTGAGCCCTTGGACGGGGTGACGTCGAAGGCGTAGGCGACGCCATCGCCGCCGCCGTAGAAGACCTGCCACTTGCCATTCACGCGGCCGGCGGAGGGGGAGGTCCATTGGCCGTGGAAGATCCGCGGGCCGACGCCCGCGTTGTCCTCGGCGAGGAGTGCGCCGGTCTTGGCGTCGAGGGCGATGAAGCTCGGGGAGTTGGGGGAAGGAATGTTGACGTGGGTCCAGTCTTGGCCGTTGGAGGTGCAGACGTGGATGACGCCATCGATCAGGATGACGGAGCAATTGGAGGCGTTGTGGGGAAACACGCCGAGCTCGTCCATCATGTCATAGCGCCAGATGATGTCGGCGTCGGAGGGTAGCAACTCGGGGGGTGCGGACTCCTTGGGGGTGTCCTTGACGGAGTAGATGGCGTCGTCCTTGTAGGGTCCATCGTTGCCATTGCGTTGGCCGTCGGTGTCGAGGCAGAGGACCTCGCAGCGGGAGGTGACGACGAAGAGGCGATTGCCGACGACGAGTGGCGCGGCGAGGAGGCCGAGGTTCTCCCAGTCGTTGACCTTGCCGGACTTGAGCTTGGGGACGACGAGCTGCCAGAGGAAGGCTCCGGACTTCTCGTCGAAGGCCATGAGGATGGATCGGTCGCCGACGTGGCGTTTGTCGCGCGGGGATTCGTTGTTGGTCCCGACGAAGACCTTGCCGCCGGCGACGACGGGGTTGCCGTAGGATTGGGAGCCGAGCTTGACGACCCACTTCACGTTCTTGGTGGTGGAGAGGTCGATTTCCTCCGTGCCGGCCTTGACCTTGCCGGGCTCGAATCGGTCGGGGAGGCCCTTGGCCGGGGAGAACATGTTTCGGCCGGGATCGTTGCCCCCCCATTGGGGCCAGTCTTGGGCGAGGGCAGGCGCGCCCGAGGCGGCGAGGACGAGAAGAAGGACAGCCTTGGGTAGGACGGGAGCTTTCATGTTGAACGAGTGTTTATGCGAACGTTGAAGGGGATGAAGATGCGACGAGCGCCGACGGTGGCTTGGGGACGGATGTCGGGACGAGTGCATTCAAGGATGGAAGGGGAGGCTAGTTGAGGGTGACGACGATGTTGTCGATGGCGACGCGTTGCTCCTGTGGGGCGAAGCCGAAGAGGCCGGGCGAGCCCTGTTGGTGGCCATTCTTGTGGGTGAAGCGGATGAGCCAGTCGGCGGGCTCGGGATCGCCTCGTTTCCATGCCTTGCCAAGGACGAGCGCGGCGCCGTCGGGCTGGAGCTCGACCTTGGACTTCACGACGTACCATGCGTTGGGCGACCAGCGGAAGGGCTGGGAGACCTTGATGCGTTCCTGGTTGGAGTTGATTTCGATCTCCTGGGAATTGCCCTTGAGGATGACGGCGTAGCGCTGGTTGATGATGCCGACCTCGGACATCTTGCGGCGGTTGCCCTCGCTGAGGACGTCGGCCTGGATGGTGTAGTTGGAGAGTGTGGGGAATCCGAAGAAGACCTGGCCGCGCTGGAAGAGCTTGTTGTCGATGGTCTTGACCAAGGCGGCGTTGGTGGCCATGCCGTCGAGTTCCTTGGCGCGGACCTCGAAGCGGAAGCGCGCGGAGTTCCACGGGAGAGGCGGGTATGCGAAGTCGGTGGGGGGCTCGACGGTGTTGGTGGTCTTGTTGGTGAGGGCAATCTGCTGGAAGTCGAACTTGAGCGGGGGAGCGGGGAGGATGCGTCCCTTGATGTAGCCGACGATCTCGCGGCCGTCGGCGGTCTTGAGTGTGGCCTTGAACTGGCCCGCGCTGGCGGCCGGGGCCGGCGTGGCCACGAGCTGGCCTTGATCATTGAACTTGGCGTTGGCAAAGGCACGGACGAGGGCGGTCGGGGGCACGTAGGGCTCCCACTTGAGCGACTTGGCGTCGAGGCTGGACTCGACGGTGAAGCCGTTGGCGTCGAGGGAGCGAACGCGGAAGGACTGGGTTTGGCCGGGACGAAGGAGGAACTCGTAGGGGATGATCTGAAGCTGTGCGGGGGAACCGGGGGTGGGCCATGGGGTGGCGACCGGCGCCGGGGGCGGCGTGGCGGGCTTGCCGAAGGCGTAGAGCTTCTTGTCGGTTTGGACATAGAGGACGCCGCCGAATCCGATGGGCGAGCCGAAGCAACGTCCCGTGAGCTGGGTTCGGCTGATTTCCTCGGCGCCGTCGTCGGAGGGCCGAAGCACGATGAGGTCGCCGTTGGAGACCGAGTCGGCGTCGGCGGAAGCGGCGTCCTTGGCGTCCTTCATGGAGACGTACATGGCGACGTAGAGGAGGCCGTTGGCGTGGAAGGGGGTGCTTTGGCGTTGCTCGATGCCAATCTTCCTCTTCCAGAGGACGCGGCCGGTGGCGGCATCGACGGCACAGAGTTCGCCGGTGCCGTTAACCTCGTAGATGCGGTTGCCGACCACGACGGGCGAGCTGGCAAGGGAGCCCACGGCGTTGCGCCAGACCTCGAAGGTTTTTGGGGGGAAGACGTGAGGCGTGATGGAGTTGGTGGGCTTGACCTCGGACGGCGACGGGATGCGGAAGGCGGCCATGCGCCCGATCTCCGAGGAGTCAAGGTTCTCGGACTCGTGAAGGGCGACGAGGTTGTCGCCGCTGCGGACGAGGGCGGCATTGATGCCGCCCTTGGCGCCGGCCTTGGCGAAGGGGAAGCGCCAGAGGGGTTCCCCGGTCCGGGCATTCAGGGCGAGGATGGAGCTGTCGCCGCCCGCGCTGTAGAGGACGCGCTTGCCGTCCCAGATGTCGAGGTAGGGGTTGGAAAAGGTATTGTCCTGGGGGCGGTCGCCCGGGGCGGCGCTCCAGACGAGCTCGCCCGTGAGCTTGTCGAAGGCATAGAAGCGATCGCCTGCCGGGCCGTGGGCACCCCATGCACTGGTGATGCCGCGGGTGATCACCAGCTCGCGGTCCACGACAGGGGAGGCGGTGCGCGAGTTGGGGAAGGTGAGGCGGCCAAACTCCTCCATCATGGAATGCTTCCAGAGAAGCTTGCCGTCGCGGGTGAAAGCGCACAGCAAGCCTTGCGTGAACTGGACATAAACGTTGCCGGTCTCCGGATCGACGGAGGGGGAGGACGTGGCGTAGCGGAGGTAGATGGTGTCGGAGAGGAAGTCGCTCTCACGATGTTCCCACAGGACCTTGCCGGTGGCGGCGTCGTAGGCGCGAACGACCTCCTGAAGCTCGGGGCCGTCGCCAAGGTAGCCGTTGATGTAGAGGCGGTCGTCCGCGATCACCGGCGCGCTTTGCCCGGGGAAGTTGTCGGACCAGAGGGGCTGGGAGGCATCGATCTTGGAGGGCAGGGACGTTTCCGTGGAGACGGAGTTGTGATGAGGGCCGCGCCAATTGAGCCAGCCGGAGACCGGGGCCGAGAGGGAGGAGAGGGGGGAGAAGGCGAGTGCGACGAGGCAGGCGAGGACCGGCAGGAACCGGGAGATGTGGCGGGGCGGGGCGGCGGGAGCATTCATGGCGAGGCGCAAGAAGGGCGAAGAAACGGCAACGAAAACTGCATTGACGATGCTGCGGGAGCGTCATGGCCGCAACCCTTTAGTACGGGTGCGTACAATCCAGCCATGGCCGGGGATGCATCCGCCCCCAGGACCGCCCCCTCGGTGGGGGCGGCCCCATGGTCCTCCATCATGAGGGGCGCGCGCCCGGCGCTCGTGGGGCCGGGGCTTCCCGGCAGGCCTTCGCCGCACGGGGTGGGTCACCGGGGCCTTGGAAGGTTCACCGACGGGGCGGCAGCATGGATTGCGACGCGTTGGTTGATGACATCCCATGGTGCGGCCGGCGCGTCCGACGGGTCGATGTAGCGGGCGAGGTCCCGGAGCGCGATGCACCGGTAGCCCTGGGCCTTGAGCCATGCCACGTACTCGCGAAACCGATCCAAGGGGGTGTTGACCCACGGATGCTCGCGGTCGGGTACCCCATGGAACTGGAGCACGGCGACCTTGCCGTCGCGGGCCATGGAGACCGCCGCCTTGAGGTTTTCGAGCGTCCATGTCGGGCGGGCGTCGCCGGTGGTGGGGATGAGGAGCGGATGATCGTGTGCGGGATCGTAGGCGATGCCGCGGCCGGACTCGTAGGCGAACTCGGGCTGGGCGCCCCGACGGGCGAAGCGGACGCCATGTGCGGCGAGGATGGGTAGGGCGCCGGGATGGATGGCGTTGCCGGGGTAGGCGAAGCTGATGGGGCGTGGGATGCCGTTCTCCATGCAGCGTTCCGAGATGTGGGCGAGCTCGCCATGGAGTCGGCCGAGGGACTCGGCGGCGACCCCGGTGTGGCTTCGGGTGTGGTTGCCCACCTCAAACCCGTCGTGGTGCAGCTCGGCAACCTGCCGCCATGTCATGTAGTCGGATTTGTTGGTCAGGAACGAGAAACCCTCGGTGATGAAGAACGACGCATGAAAGCCGGCCTCCTTGAGAATCGGGCGGACGTTCTCGTGAAGGGACCGGACGGAGTCGTCGAAGGTAAGGACGACGAGCTTGTCGGGGATGGGCAGGAGGCGGTCGGGGGCGGGGGCGGGGCTGGCGAGGAAGTCGCGGCGAAGGCGTGCGAGCTCGGCGACGAGGTTGGTGCCTTCATGGAACCAAAGCCATCCGCGGGCCTCGCGTGTCTCGCCCACCGGGATGTCCCCGAGGCGCGGGTCGGAATGGATGCAGGGCACGGGTGGGTTGCTCCATGTTCGCTGGAGAGCGTCCCATGCGGTGACGACCCAACGTCGCTGGTCGGGTGTGGAGGCGGCGGCAAAGGGCGGATCGATGACCTTGTTGCTAGAGGACTGGAGGTCGAAGCCGGTGGCGCGACCGAGCATGACGCAAACCTGGGCATGGACGTTGCCGAGGGTGTTGGACGAACCGTTGCGGACCCACCAACGAAGGGCCACGTGCTCCCTGTGGGCTCGCGCGCGGGCACCGATGGCGACGCCGTTGGGGAGCACGCGGAGCATTTGCCATGAGCCGTCGGCGCGATGGCTCCACTCCACAGGCGGGAGCTGGACGCCGGCACGTTCCCAGACGGTGGGGATGTGAGAGTGGGCAAGGTAAGTGAGGCCATGGGACGACCAGACGGCCTCGGGGACGTCGATGACGACGTATCCCCCGCCATCCCATGGGGCGAACACGCTGAGCTTGGTGTCGCGCTGGGGCCGGACGGCGCCGTCGAGAAATCCGAGGCGCGGGTGGCGTCCGCCGGGGTACGGGAGGACCTTGAGCAGGCCGTTTGGCTTGGAGGGTTGCGAGGGGATGGCAAGGCGTTGGAGGGCGGAGGCGACCTCGGCGTGGGACATGCCGGTGGCGTCGGCGGCCTCTTGGGTGGAGTAGCCGTGTTCCGCGACCATGGAATGGAGCCAAAACCGGAGGTTGTTGTCTCCGGCCGGGCGTCGCGCCTCGTCGGCCGAGGCGGTGGAGCAGGCGAGAAGGGCTGCAATCAAAAGCCATGGCTGACGCCATGTCGTGGAGGTGGGGGACACGATGTCGTCATGCCACAGGCGTTCGGCGAAAGCGATGGGCAACCTTGGGAAAGGTTTCGTGCCGGGTCCGATTTTGGGGTTGGTTAGCCCGGGAAGATTTTGGGAGGGTTTGGCGCATGAGGATGCGTTCATGGGCGAGTTGGTCGGCGGTTGGCGTGGCGGGATTGGCCTTGGGGTGCGGGTGGCGTGCCGGGGCGCATGAGGTTGCAAAGGCCAGCGCGGGGCCGCAACCGGCTGCGGCGATGCCGTTCGTGGTGGACCAGAAGGGGCCGGTGAAGGTGGGCGGGCCGAAGGCAAAGCGGAGCGAGCTCCAGGTTTCGGGCCAAGGATACTGGACGTTCACGCCGGTGGTGGGGGCGGTGCCGGTGCCGGCCGAGGCGTTGCCCTTGATCAAGGGGGCGCATGGCACGGTGATCGTGGACCGGGAGAAGGACGTGGTGTACTGGGGCCTTGAGAACGTGGGATGGGTTGGGTTTGGGGAGCGACTCATGAAGTCGTGGGTCGTGGACGGCGACCCGGCGTTCAAGAAGGGCAACCTGCACGGGGCGGACATCATGGGCCGCAAGGGCAAGGGACCGCTCGTGGCGGCGGCTGACAACGTGGAGGGGGAGGTTTACGTCAGCGACACCAGCTTCAAGACCGCCGCGAAGGTGCGCATCCCGCCCGGCGGGCCCTACGCCGACGGCAAGGGCTATGCGCCGACGGACGTGGCCTTTGCGCCCGGGGGCACGGTTTGGGTGACGGACGGGTATGGGAAGGCCTACTTCATGCCTGCGGACGTCGAGCCCTTGAAGTTCCGGGGCGAGTTCCTTGGCGGGAAGAAGATGTCGGGCACGCCGCACGGCATCACGTTTGATGCGGGGACAGGCAACCTCTTGGTGTCGGCGCGTCCGGAAGCGCAGGTGCATGTGTGGTCACCGAAGGACAAGGGGTTCCTTGAGAACAACCAGTTGCCGGCCGGCAGCACGGTGTGCGACGTGGATGTGTGGGGGGACTACGTGTTGGCGGCGTGTCTGGACGGTCCGAAGGGCACCCCGGGCCCGCTGTACGTGATCGACAAAAAGCGCCGTGTCATCCTGAGCACGATCAAGCCGAAGGAGGAGCTGGGGTATGAGCATGCGCAGCACCTGCATGATGCGTGCTGGTACGTGACGGGGAGCGGCGCGAGCCGGGAGGTGTACATCGTGTTCACGGCATGGAACCCGGGCGGGATCGGGGCGCTGAAGTTGGTCAACGCGGAATAACCAGCCGCCAGCCTCGCAGGAGATGTCGATTCGGGTTCGCTTCGCGCCGTCGCCGACGGGCTACCTCCACATTGGGGGAGCCCGGACGGCCTTGTTCAACTGGTTGTTCGCCCGGCATCACGGCGGGACGTTTGTACTCAGGATCGAGGACACGGACTCGGCGAGGAACTCGCAGGCGGCGATCGACGTGATCTTGCGGGGGTTGCGCTGGCTGGGGTTGGACTGGGACGAAGGCCCGGGCACGCCGGACCCGGACGGCCCGAGCGTTGGGGACCGGGGGCCTTATTTCCAGAGCCGCCGAGGCGAGTGGTACCGGCGTCGGCTGGCGGAGCTGCGCGACCGTGGCATGGCCTACGACCGGGACGGGGCGGTGTACTTCCGGATGACGCACGAGGCGGTGACGATCCCGGACCTGATCGTGGGCGAGGTGCGCCGGGAGCTGACGGACCGTGAGCAAGCGGACCCGGACTGGGTGCTGGTGCGGAGCGACGGCCAGCCGGTGTTCCACTTGGTGAACGTGGTGGACGACCTTGAGATGGGGATCACGCACGTGATCCGGGGCGAGGATCATCTGTCGAACACGGCCAAGCACATCGCGCTGTTCCGCGCGTTCGGGGTGGAGCCCCCGAGATATGCGCACATCCCGCTGATCCTGAACCCGGATGGGTCGAAGATGAGCAAGCGCGACAAGGGCGCGGTGGTGACGAACTACATCGAGGACGGGTACGCGCCGGAGGCGGTGGTGAACTACCTGTCCCTGCTGGGGTGGTCGCCTGCGGACGGGAAGGAGTTGCTGGGGGTGTCGGAGTTGGTTTCGAGGTTTGACCTCGACCGGGTGAACCGGAGCCCGGCGCGTTTTGATGACAAGAAGCTGGCGGCGTTGCACTTCGAGCACACGCGCCGGATGGATGAGGGGCGGTTTGTGGGCATGGGCCGGGAGTATCTTGGGCGCGCGGGGCTGGATGTGTCCGGCCATGACGAGGGATACGTGGCGGCGGCATTGCTGACGGCGCGGGAGAAAGGCCTGCTGTTCAAGGATCTCGCCGGGTTCGCGGGGTTTTACTTCAAGCCAGACGAGGCGGTGCAGGTTGCAGTGGAAGTTGAGGCGAAGGCGCTTGGCGAGGAGGCAAGGAGAAACCTTGGTGCGTTGATGCGGGCGTACGGGGGCGGCGTGGACTTTGTGGCGGGTTCGTTGGAGGCGGAGCTGAAGCGGGTGGCGGGGGAGTTGGGGGTCAAGTCAGGGGCGTTGACCCAGCCCGCGAGGGCGGCATGCACGGGGAGCTTGGTGGGGCCGAGCCTGTATCACCTGATGGAGGTGCTGGGGCGAGAACGGGTGTTGGGGCGGTTGTCGCGTTGGGTGGCGCAGGGGCAAGGGGGTGAACAATGAGCCCCATGGAAGCGCAGATGCAGGTCCAGAAGGCGCTGGTCTGGGCCACCCTGCTGATCGGCGCGATGGTGTTTGGGTTCTTCATGGCGTCGGACACGCCGTTCCTGGTGCTGGCGGTGGCGGTGGTGGGTTGGATGGCCACGTTGCCCTACCATGTCCGGCTGAGTGCCATCCTTGGGATGACGACGTTTGGCTCGGCCTTGATGGTGCCGCTGATGCCGGGGCGACCCTTTGTCTGGGAGGCGGCAGCCTTGCTGGGTTGGACTGGAGTCACGGTGTCTTTGATCCTGAAGCGGCACGGCCCGGATTTTTGGGGAGCCATTCGTCGATATCGTTGGACGCTCCTATTCGTGGCCGGATACCTGGTGGTGTTGGCTTACCTGATGCGAACGCATGGGTTGGCGCTGAGGGTGATGGGAGGCGACCGGATGGGCGGTCGCGTGTACCTGCAGCAATTGGCATGCGGATCGTTCCCGCTGGTCTTCCTGCTGGTAAGGTTTGCGGAGGGCACGTTCACAAGATTGTTCATGGTGAGCCTGTCGCTGAGCCTTACCTTCCTGATCTCCGACGTGGCACTGGCGATGGGAGGAAAGGCGATGTGGGTGTTCTACTTTCTCGACCTTGCGAACGACGCGTTGCTGTTCGAGTTCAACTCGGACATGACGGGCATCCGTCGTTTCCAGTCCTTTGCTTTCGTGTCAGTGGGCCTCTTGCAGGCCATCCTGGTTCTGGTGCCATTGAGGAAGGTGTTCAGCCTTTCCGCCGTCTGGCTGGTGCCGGTGCTGTTGATGACGGTGGGTTTGGGCCTGCCGGGCGGGCATCGCGGCGTGTTGCTGCTGTTCGCGGGGCTTCTAGGGGTCTGCTCATGGGCGCAGCGAGTGTGGAGCCCGATTCGTCTGGCGGTGGTGTTCGGGCTGGTTGGGTCGCTGCTGCTGCTGACCTTGTATGCGATCGCCCCAAGTTTGCCGCTGGCGGCCCAGCGAACGTTGGCGGTGCTCCCGGGCATCCGACTGGACCAACTGGCCGTGGATGATGCGCGAACCACGCTGGAGGGCCGGACGACCATGCGGGAGGTTGGGTTGCAACTGGTGCCGTACTATCTTTGGCGCGGCCGGGGTTTCGGACCGTCCACCGAGCCGGTGCCATTCACCGGGCATGACCCGTGGGGCATCATCACGGAGCATGTGCACCTAGGGCGCTTCTACAACGGGCCGGTGGGGCTGCTGGTGAACACGGGCTTGCCGGGCACGTTGTGCATGCTGGGCTTGCTGGCAACGGGCACGTTGGTGGCGGGGCGCACGTTGCTGCACGTGAGGCGGAACGGGGCCGAGGATGTGTTTTCCAGGCTGGCCTGCGTGAATGCCTCCCTCTGGGTGGTGCAGGTGGGCGTGTTCGTTTTCCTGCATGGTGACGCCGAGTTTGCGATGAAGACCTTCGGCCTGCACCTCGGCATGGTTTTGGGGGTGAACGAATTGCTTTTGCAAAGGGAGCGGGAGGCCCTGCGCAGGGCCATGGCGACCGAGGTCGGGTTGGCGGAGCGTGCGGTGCCGGCGCCCATGCCGTGGTGGCGCAGGCGCCGGGGCGAGCCGGGTGCGGCGGTGGTTTCCTGAAGGCTCGCACGCCATGCGCCGTGTCCTGCACCTTGTCGGGGCGTTGGAGGACAACGGGGGGATCTTGTCCACAATCCGGGGCGTGGCTTCCCACGGTGAGGCCATGGGCTGGGAACACCTGACTTGGATGAGGCGAGGCTTCGTGCAGGTTCGCTCGCCGCGCCTTGAGGTGGTGGAGTCGAGGTTTGCCCTTGGGGAATCCTCGTCGCACCTGCGGCTCCTGATTTCGGCGGCGTGTGCGTGGCCGGGCCTGCGGCGCTGGGTACGGCGGCGGTCCATCGACGTGGTGCACGGGCATTCCCGGGGTGCCTTGCTGTTGTCGTCGTGGATGGCGCGGTCGGGATGGCCCTCGGTGTTCACCAATCATGCCTATGCCCGGCGAACCGAGATGTACCGGCGGGTGGCTGACACGCCGGGGCTCACGACGATCCTGCTGACCCCGAACCAAGCGAGGCACTACGGCATGGGAGGGGTCGCCGGGGTGGAGCTGGTCTCCGAATGCGGCGCTGATCGTTTCTTCGAGGTCCCGCTAGGCGAGCCGGGCACGTCTTGGGGAGGTCAGGTTCGGCTTGTGGGGGTGGGGAACCTTGTGCGTTGGAAGCGCTGGGACCTGCTGGTGGAAGCCGTGGCCCTCCTTCCGGCGGAGCTCCGGAGACGGGTTCGTGCGACGGTCTGGGGGCCGGTTCCGGACGATGCGGACGCGCGATTGTTTGCGGGGGAACTGGCGGGCTTGGTGGCTGCGCGGGGATTGAAGGGGCAGGTGGATTTTCCGGGGGCGACGGGGGACATCGAGGGGGTGTTGGCCGGGTCGGACCTCTTCGTGCTTCCCTCAACCAACGAGCCGTGCTCGGTCGCCTTGATCGAGGCCATGGCGATGGGATTGCCGGCCGTGGTGTCTGCCAGTGGCGGCAACGTGGACATCGTCCGGGACGGCGTGACGGGATTGTTGTTCCGGCCCGGGGATGCCGGGGACTTGTCACGGCGACTCGAGGACGTGTTGCGTGGGCGAGCGCGCATGGCGGGTGGGGCGGAGATCCGGCAGAGCGTGGCGTGGCGATGTGCGAGGGCGGTGGCGGCGCGCCATGGGGAGGTTTATGGGCGGCTGGTGCGGGCGCGCGCCCATGGTTGAGGGCACGCCTTGCCGCCCGGCGGGGCACGGGAAGGGGAGAATCAGGGCGTTTCCGGCGTGGCGAGGATGAGGGCAGGCACCTTGCGAGGCGACCGGGTTTGCAGGCGGCGGTGCTATCGCCCGCAGCACTGCTTGTACTTCTTGCCGGAGCCGCAGGGACAAGGGTCGTTGCGACCGACATGGGAGGTGGACCGCACGGGAGAAGCCTTGGCCCTTTCGAGTTCGGCGGCGGCTTGGGAGACCAGCTCGCCGCCCGGGTTGGCGGGGTCCGGGCCTGGCAGGGGGTCGGCGCCCGAGGTATCGCCGCCGAATGCAGGGGCCGACTGGTGGACCTGGAGCTTGGGCAGGTTGACGAGGAACTGCTCGAAGGCCATGAGGGAGGAGGCGGACCGGAAGATGTTGTGGCAGATCTCGGTCTTGATGTTGACCATGAGGTCGTTGAACAGCTTGAAGGCCTCGGCCTTGTACTCGATGAGGGGATCCTTTTGGCCATAGGCCCGAAGGGCGATCGAGGAGCGGAGGGAATCCATCGTGTAGAGGTGCTCCTGCCAGAGCCGATCGATGGCGGCGAGGATGGTGTAGCGCTCGACGGATGCGAGGGCCTCGGGACGCTCGAAGGAGACCTTGAGGTCATACGCGTCTCGGATGGACTTGCCGAGGTGCCTGACGAGCGCGAGCTGGCCTTCCTTGAGGCCGTCGTAGAGGGAGCCTTGGACGGGGAGGTCCTTGCCCGAGCGGGCGACATCAATGAGGGAATCCTCAGGCAGGCCGACGGGGAAGTTGATGTTCACCCAGTCGGTAAGTCCCCGCAGGTTCCACTCGGTCGGGTCGGCGTCGGCATCCGTGAACTCGGTCACCTTGGCAAGGATGACCTCCTCGAGGATGTCCATGAGCTGGTCCCGGACGTCGTCGGAGTGGATGACGTCGTTGCGGAAGCCATAGACGACCTCGCGATGCTTGTTCATGACGTCGTCGTACTCCAGGACGCGCTTGCGCATCTGGAAGTTGTGTTGCTCGACGCGTTTCTGGGCCTGCTGGATGGAGCGATTGAGGAGGGGATGCTCGAGCTCCTGGCCTTCCTCAAGGCCCATGCGTTCCATGTACTTGGCGATCTTCTCGGAGCCGAACATGCGCATGAGGTCGTCCTCGAGGGAGACGAAGAAATGCGAGGAGCCGGGGTCGCCCTGGCGTGAGCAACGGCCTCGGAGCTGGCGGTCGATGCGGCGGGACTCATGGCGCTCGGTGGCAAGGACGTGAAGGCCACCGACCTCGGCGACGCCCTCGCCGAGCTTAATGTCCGTGCCGCGGCCGGCCATGTTGGTGGCGATGGTGACGGCCCCGCGTTGGCCCGCGCGGGCAACGATCTCGGCCTCCTTCTCGTGGTACTTGGCATTGAGGACGGCATGGGGGATGCCGACCTTGGAAAGGGCCTTGGAAAGGGCCTCGGAGCTTTCGACGGAGATGGTGCCGACGAGGACGGGGCGCCCGGCGCCGTGCATGTCCTGGATCTCCTTGATGACGGCGTTGAACTTTTCCCGGCGCGTCTTGTACACGGTGTCGTCGGCGTCCTTGCGAATGCATGGGCGATTGGTGGGAATGGTGAGGACGCCGAGCTTGTAGATGTCGAAGAACTCCTGGGCTTCGGTCTCGGCGGTGCCGGTCATGCCTGCCAGCTTGGAGTAGAGGCGGAAGTAGTTCTGGATGGTGATGGTGGCCAAGGTCTGTGTCTCGCGCTCGATCTCGACGTTTTCCTTGG
>CAIYFP010000055.1 GCA_903925515.1 uncultured Verrucomicrobiota bacterium | reverse complement strand
TTTGTGGGCGAGCGAGCAGACGAGGGGCGATTCGGGGGTATCAAGGCCGGAATGGTTCGTTGGCATCTCGTGGATGCTGCACGCAGGACATTTACCTTCGAGGATGTGGGCTCTGGTGTGAGTTGCGTATTGCCAGTTCTGGTTGCGGCGTTTGAAGGGGGGGGGTTCATCCAGCAACCTGAACTGCATCTGCACCCAGCCTTGCAGTCAGAGCTTGGTGATATTTTTATTTCTGCAAACCGAAGCCGTAAAGGGTTCCATCTGATTGAGACGCATAGTGAATATCCTTTACTACGTTGCCTTCGACGAATTCGGGAGACCACTGCAGGTAAGAGATCGGCCCAGGACCCATACGCACTGGAAGCAGACCAGATCATGGTGTTGTACTTCGACCCACAGGGGGATGGAAGTACAAGGGTCATACCTATTCGTATAAGTCGTCAGGGAGACTTTATTGACAGGTGGCCGCGGGGCTTTTTTGAGGAGCGCGGGCGGGAGTTGTTCGATGAATGATGTTTATGGCATTGATCCGGAAGCCCCCGAATGTGGACGTGACTACGTCGAGCTCGTTCGCCAGTTTCGGCCTGCGAACGGATTATTCATTGCGGATTTTCCCGGCGGTTGGGTTGAAGAGACCTTGGGGCATGCTCGGCAATTGCCAGAGGTGGATCGACTGCTTGCTGAAGAGGCATTGCGGCGTCTGCGCGTGGCGTCCATTTGGACTGTTCGTCACGCGCCTTATTCTCCGCGTATGCGTTGGCACGAACAAGCCCTAAGATTGCAGGATGCTTGTGCGCAAGTTCGTGAACTGATCAGCAGCGCGGGAGTGCCCCACTCCGTTACCCGGCCACTGCGAGACCTATTTAGAGACGCAAACGCGCTTCTCCCTGCAAATGAGGCATTGCTGAATATGCGGGCAGATGAGTACATTAACGTAATGACGCCCCTTCTGATGCACGCCCCCAAGATCGTGCTTGTAGACCCTTTTCTGCACTCCGCTTTTTTCAAAGGGGGGTGTTGGAATCCAGTCGTCGATACGATTGAATTCATTCGTAAGTTGCTGATAAAGGCCTCAGAATTTAATCATCTTGAGATATTGACGCTGTACTGGAATCCGAAGAAGCATGGCGACCAAAGGCGTCTGCAGGTCAGCGATCTGTCCGCCGAGGCCAAGCCGTTCGGTGTGGAGATCAATGTCCGTGAATATGAGGAGTCGCACGGGACTTTGGATCACCCACGCTACGCGCTCGCAAAGTGGGGCGGGCTCAAATTTGACAAGGGGTTCACGTTTGAAAAGCGCGGAGCGAAAAACCAGGTTAGCTGGATAAGCGAGCGTGTCTTGGAAGATATCCTTAACGTCTTCTACGATCGTCGGTAGCGGCGACTAGCCCCTGCTTTGAGTAGAGCGTGGGCGTGGGGTCCCGCGGTCATTGCGAGAGCTTCGTCGGTCATCTGCCTCGCTTAGGCTGCCGGTAGCCGTTTCCGCTGGTTGTTGCCGCCGTTCGTCACGGTAGAGCATCGCCCCGGCATGACCCATCCCCCGCCATCGTCATCGACCGTGAATTCGGAGAGTTCGCTCGTGTCGGTCGCCGGTTCGCGTCGCCCTGAGAACCCCCACCGCCGCACGGTCATCGCCCGCGCGCTCGTGGTGGCGGGACTGCTCACGACTCGTCCCGCGATCGGGGCGGCCGCGCCGCGGTTGCTGG
>CAIYFP010000054.1 GCA_903925515.1 uncultured Verrucomicrobiota bacterium | reverse complement strand
CGAACCGACGCCGCCACGTGCTCACCGTCTGCTCGGGGACCTCGAGCGCGTCGGCGATCCCTTGGTTCGTCTCGCCAGCGGAAGCGAGCAGGACGATCTGACAACGAGTCACGGACGAAGCCGACGATGTGCTCGCCCGCACCGTACGGTGGAGTTGGTTGGCTTGCTCAGGGGCCAGGGAAACAGGCGGCGCAATTCTCGCCATCCGCGGAGAACTGCATGCGGCGCCAGCAATCTAAATCACGTAGCGGTCAGCACGCTAGAACCCTTGGAACGCGGCTTTTTGCATGGGCGAGAGCGAATCGAACCTTGCATGGGACGGCAGGAACCCGACGGCCTTGTCGAGGAAGTAGATGAACTCGAAGAAGGTGGCGGGAATGACCCGGATGTTGAACCGACGCAGGTACATGTCCTTGATCTGGGTGTCGTTCCTCGGGAACACGGCATACCAGTTCCTTCGGTTTGAGCGCCGGGCGAAGTCGAAGACGATCGACGAGATGTCGAAGTCCATGAATGAGTAGCCGACGAAGAGAACGTACTTGTCCTCGAGTCCCTCGAAGTAGTGCTCGAGCATCAGTTTCCGGTTGTTGATGATCTCGTAGTAGTCGAACTGCGTGATGACCACGCCGCCGTCGGCGACGAGCTTGTCACGGTTGTCCACGGAACCGTGCGGTTTGTAGAGCGGCGTGTAGCCGTTCCTGATGACGGGATGGAAGACCTCCTTGAGCCTGGTGCCCTGCTGCAATTGATACCAGCCCTGCTCGATGAGCGTGTCGTAGTTGGTGGTGAAAAGGTCGCGCGGGCTGAGGAAGGGCAGGCAAGCATGCTGCCACAGGCTGCGCTCCGTCCTGAACAACTCGGCGAGGACGTCCATGATGGCTGCCCGGGAAGCATGCGCCTCCACGATCGCGGCGGCGTGTTCAAGGCTCATCAGGCCAAGGTTGGAAAAGTCGAAGGATTCCCGCTCGTCGGGCCTGAGCATGAAGCGCCGCCATAGCTCGTTGCGGAGGAAGTAGGCGGTGGGCAGGGGCTTGCCATCGGCATTCACCGCGCCCACGGATGCACCCGCGCCAAGGAAGACGACGAGGTTGCGGCGCACGTAGTCCCACTGGGACACGAGGTTGTCGAAGCCATCGTCCCGGAGGTCGTCGAAACGCAGCCGGTACGGCGTGTTGGTGGGTACGACTATCCTTTGATCCCTTGCCATGGTGTGCCCTGCGAAACTTGACCCGTGCAGCCCTCGTCAGGCCGGGGCGCATCGTTCACGACCGGCGCCGCCGTGCTCATGGGCTCTACGGGCTTCATGTTTCGCGGGCATTGCTTGGGTCACAAGCTCTTTGTCCGAGCGGCAGCACGCGCCGATCACGACACAGGGCAGGGTCCCCAGCAAGATTCACGCATGAGCCTTCGCAAGCTCCTCGATTCGCCACCAGGTGATTGGCTGCAGGCTGCCGCGGCATCACGGGAGTGGAGCGGGCTGGCAAGATCTCCAGCCATGGCCCAGGACGGCGCGGGTTGCTGGCGCCATGGAGTTTTGCGACGGGGGTCGGGGGCCGCGCCGTCGGAAGCGCCCTTGCGCATGGCCATGGCTTCCCGAACTGCGAACTGTCCAACGGGCGCGCGCGGGGTGTAGCGTGGGTGGCGAGCGATGGAACTTCCCGTGGTATTGGCGGAGCGGCTGCGCAAGGTGCGCCTTTTCCTGTGCGACGTGGACGGCGTGCTGACGGAGGCTCGCGTGACGATGGGCGGGGCGCAGGGGGAGCAGAAGGTTTTTCACATCCGGGACGGCCTCGGCCTCCGGTTGTTGCAGAACGAGGGCATCCGCGTGGGCTGGGTGAGCGCGCGGCCGTCGCAGGCGACATCGGACCGGGCGCAGGACCTGAAGGTGGATTTCGTGAGGCAGTCGAGCGCGCCGAAGGTTTCGGTGGTGGAGGAGTTGCTGCGGGAGACGGGCCTTGCATGGGAGGAGACGTTGTTCATGGGAGACGACGTGCTGGACCTTGGGGCGTTGCGGCGGGCGGGGTTTGCGGCGGTGCCGGCGGACGCGATCGACGAGGCGCGGCGGATGGCCCATTACGTGTGCCGGTTGGGCGGCGGGTGCGGCGCGGTGCGCGAGGTGGTGGACATGGTGTTGAAGGCGCAGGGACGCTGGGACGCGATGATCGGGAGGTATGCGTCGTAGGAGACGGGGCGTGGAAGGGGCATGGAAGGATTGAAGGCACGGGCGGCCAGCATGGCATGGGTGGCGGGGGCGTTGCTCCTCGGGCATGGCCGTGCCCAGGAGACGTCGAAGGCGTCGTCCGTGGCCGCGCCGGGTTCCACGCTGAAGGACTGGAGCTTCACGTTGCAGAAGGCGGGAAAGGTTCAGGCGCGGTTCAAGGGCTCGCGTGCGATGCCCGCCGGGGCGCGGGTTTTCGACGTGGAGAACCTGCACGTGGACACGTTCACGCCGGACGGCGAGGCGCAGATCACGGCGGAGTCGCCCGCGTGCCGGGTGCTGGTGACGAACGAGGCGTTCGTGATCACGTCGCCGGGGCCGGTGCGGATCACGCATGCGGACGGGCGGTTCGCCGTGGCGGGGGTGGGCTTCCGCTGGGACCATGGGGCCGGGCGCCTGAGCATTTCCAACCGGGTGGAGACGACGGCGCGGGTGCGGCTGCCGATGGCGGGCCCGCAGCCAAGGCCCCAATGACGATGGAGACCGTGATTTCATGAAGAAGTTGCTTTCGAGGACCGCGTGCGTCGCCGTGGCCGTGGGGTTGGCCTTGGCCGAGGAGGCCCAGCCGCCTGTGCAGATCAAGTCGGGCACGTGGGAGTTCGACTACCAGACGGGCACGCAGCACTACTGGGGCGACGTGGAGGTGACGTTGCCGGGCCTGCTTCGGTTGTCGTGCATGGACCTTGTGACCGTGCAGCAATCGAGCACGAACCGACCCGACGCGTTGCTGGCGACCACGAACGTGGTGATCGAGATCACGCGCCCGGCGCAACGGCCGGGCGAGACCCCGCTCGTGCTCAAGGCCTATGGTGATCGTGCCGTGTACACCGCCACGAACGAGCTGGTGACCCTCACCGGGTCCGATCCCCGCATCGTCGCGCCCCAAGGCACGACCCGCGGCAAGGTGATCACCTACGACCTTGGGACGGGCCGGATCCGGGCCTCGGGCGGGCATGTTTCGGAGCTGAACATCGACGTGGTCAAGGCCATGCGCAGGACCAACGCCGCCCCGGCCACGGCGACGAGCAAGGACGGTGCCGCGCCGGGCGGTCGTTGAGCGAAGGGAAGCCGATGGCGCAAGCGACCAATCCCCGGGAACGCCTGCTGGCGGTGGAGGGCCTTGCCAAGGCCTACCGTGGCCGCCGCGTGGTCGATGGCGTGTCGATCCACGTCAACGCGGGCGAGATCGTCGGGTTGCTGGGCCCGAACGGCGCCGGCAAGACCACGTCGTTCAACATGGTGGTGGGGCTGGTCCGGCCGGACGGCGGCGCGGTCCGGTTTCATGGCGAGGACATCACGGGCCTTGCGATGCACCAGCGCGCCCGGCTTGGGATTGGCTACCTGACGCAGGAGCCCAGCGTGTTCCGAAAGCTGACGGTGGAGGACAACCTGCGGGCGATCCTCGAGACGGTGGATTGCCCGGGGGCGGAGCGGGCGGTGCGCCTGAACCACCTGCTGGACGAGCTGGACCTTGCGCGGCTGGCGAAGAGCAAGGCGTACCAGTTGAGCGGCGGGGAGAAGCGCCGTCTGGAAATCACGCGCGCGTTGATCACGAGCCCCCGGTTGCTGCTCATGGACGAGCCCTTCGCGGGCATCGACCCCATCGCGGTGCACGAGGTGCAGAAGATCGTGCGGCGCCTGCGCGAGCGCGGGCTGGGCATCCTCATCACGGACCACAACGTGCGGGAGACGCTGAAGCTGGTGGACCGCGCGTACCTGATCTACCAAGGCCGGGTGGTGTACGAGGGGCCGGCGGACCAGTTGGTGAACGACCCCAAGGCGCGGGAGATCTACCTTGGGCCGGACTTCAACCTGTAGGGCGAGACCATGGCCATCTTCGGGCTGCTGTTCCTGGTGCTGTTGGCCAACCTGCTGGCATGGCCGGTGGCGCTCGTGATGTTGCCGGTGGTGGCCCGGTGGGTTCCATGGGCCGGGATCACGGCCCCGGGCGCAAGGCGCGGCAGGAAATGGGGCGGGCTTGCGTATGCGGCGATGCTGCTGCTGGCCGGGGCGCAGTGGTCCGTCCTGCTCCTCGTGCCGCGCATGGAGCCGTTGGGCTTCGGGGTGGCCTACACGGCCAGCGTGGGGGTCGCCGCCGCGACGCTGGCGGCGACGGTGGTGGGATGTTTTTCGGGCGGGTTGAAGAAGGAGGCGGAATGAAGATCGCGCAACCGACGGTTCAGAAGTTTTACACGGACAACGCCACCCAGCTTGGCCTGCACCTGCTGGCGGGTGCGGGCGGGCTGTCCCGGGTGATCCGGGAGCCGACCGTGAACCGGCCTGGCCTCGCCTTGGCGGGGTTCAGGAAGTACTTCGCGCCGCGCCGCGTGCAGGTGATCGGCAACGTGGAGACGGCGT
>CAIYFP010000053.1 GCA_903925515.1 uncultured Verrucomicrobiota bacterium | reverse complement strand
GATGGTCCCGGAAATCATGAGCGGCAATCGCTCGCCCCGGGCCTCGAAGACCTCGTCGATGGCAAACAACGCCGCCTTGGCGTTCAACGTGTCGAAGATGGTCTCGACCAGCAGGACGTCCACGCCGCCGTCGAGAAGGGCCTCCACCTGTTCCCGGTACTGGAATCGCAGTTGGTCAAACGTGACGGCCCGGAAGCCCGGGTCGTTGACGTCGGGCGAGATGGACGCCGTCACGGGCATGGGCCCGATGGCCCCGGCGACGATCCCTCGGAAGCCCGTGCGCGCGGCGACGTCCTCGACGGCCTCGCGCGCGACGCGCGCGGCGGCGAGGTTCATGTCGCGGGCGAGATCGCGCAGGAAGGGGTCGTGGATGACGGCGTCGAAGTAGGCGGGATCCTTTCGGCCGTCGGGATGACGGAAGAAGAAGTCGTGTTGGCCGATGGTGGTGGCGGAGAAGGTGTTGGTTTCGATGATGTCAGCGCCGGCCTCGAGGTATTGGGCGTGGATTTCGCGGATGACGTGGGGCTGGGTGAGGAGGAGGAGCTCGTTGTTGCCCTTGAGGTCCTTGCCGGACCAATCCTTGAAGCGGTCGCCGCGGTATTGGGCTTCGGACAGCTTGTACCGTTGGACCATGGTGCCCATGGCACCGTCGATGATGACGAGGCGTTGCTGGAGGAGGGTGGGCAGGGAAGCGCCGCGCGAGACGTGGAGCGCCGTGGGAGCGGAGGGCCGCGGCAAGGGAGGGAGCACCTGCATGATTGGAGAAGGGTAAACAAGGCAGAACGGGGAGGCCAAACAATAAATCAATTCATCATGATAGCTTGATTGATGGGCAGGCCTGCCACGTCAACCCGCCTCGGGCACGCGGCAGCCGTCCGGGCTTGCGATGAAGGCCCACACGCGGCGGCCGACATGTTGATCCAGACCGTGGCCGATCCCTTCGCCGGTTGCCGCACGGCGTTTTGGACGAATGGTGGCCGTCATGGGCAAGTCGGGCAGGACAACCGGGCCATGAATGCAAGCCATGGCGGCGCACCCGTGCAGGTGGTGTGGTTCAAGCGCGACCTTCGCGTGGGCGACCATGCGCCGTTGGCAAGGGCGGCGGAGGCCGGGCCCGTCCTCGCGCTCTACCTCTTCGAGCCCGAGCTTCTTGCGTCCCCCGAATGGGCGCCCATGCATGGCCAGTTTGTTGCGGAGGCCCTTCGCGAGCTGGAGCAAGCCCTTGCAGCGCTTGGCATCCGGCTCGTCACGCGCCATGGGGAGGCGGTCGCGGAGCTCGAGCGCCTGCATTCCGGGCTGCCTTTGGGTGGCTTGTGGTCCCATGAGGAGACCGGCAACCGCATCACCTTCGACCGCGACCTCCGCGTCGCCCGCTGGTGCCATGCCCGGGGCGTGCGATGGGTCGAGCTGCGGCAGGACGGCGTGGTGCGGCGCCTCCGAAGCCGCGACGGCTGGGCCGAGCGATGGAACCAGACCATGGGCGCCCCGGTTGTCCGGATGCCCGGGCGTGTCGTCGGCGCGAAGGCCCACGGCCACGATGGCGTGGGCATCCTCGGGCCGTCCGGGCTGGGCATGACGTCACCCGTCGCCCCGTCGGGCTCCTATCCCGTGCAGAAGGGCGGCGAACGGGTCGCGCGGGACGTCCTCGACGGGTTCCTGTCGGGGCGCGGCGTGGGCTATCGTGCGGAGATGTCGAGCCCGGTCACGGCATGGACGGGTTGCTCGCGGTTGAGCCCGTACCTTGCGTGGGGGTGCATCTCGTTGCGGACGGTTTATCATGCGGCGACCGCGCGCCTTGACTCCCTGCGGCTGGAACGGTCCGCCGGGAACGACGTGGACCGGCGCTGGTGGGGTTCGCTGGCGAGCTTCCATGCGCGCCTGCGGTGGCATTGCCACTTCATGCAGAAGCTCGAGGACGAGCCCCGGGTCGAGTTCGAGAACTTTTGTCGCGGCTACGACGGGCTGCGCGAGCCCTTCACGGATACCGACGAGGGCCGGCGCAGGCTGGTGGCATGGACGGAGGGGAAGACGGGCTTCCCGATGGTCGATGCATGCATGCGCGCGGTGCGGGCGACGGGCTGGCTGAACTTCCGCATGCGCGCGATGGTGATGAGCTTTGCCAGCTACACGCTCTGGCTCCATTGGCGCCCCACGGCCCTCCACCTTGCCCGCTGCTTCCTTGACTTCGAGCCCGGCATCCATTTCAGCCAAGCCCAGATGCAGTCCGGCACCACCGGCATCAACACCCTTCGCATCTACTCCCCCGCCAAGCAGGTCATCGACCATGACCCCCATGGCGTCTTCATCCGGCACTGGGTGCCGGAACTGGCCGACGTCCCCGACACCTACCTTCCCGCGCCCGAACGGATGTCGTTGGCGCAGCAAGGTGCCTCCGGGTGCATGATCGGGCTCGACTATCCGCGCCCGGTCGTCGATTTCCGCCTTGCCACGGCCGAGGCCAAGCGCCGGATGCACGAGGTCCGGGCGTCCGAGGCCACCCGATCGGAGGCGAGGCGCGTGTACCTGCGTCATGGGAGCCGCCGCCGCGCCGGTCACCGGGGATCGGACGCCGACGCGCGTCTTCGGGACGGGTTGCTGGGGGAT
>CAIYFP010000052.1 GCA_903925515.1 uncultured Verrucomicrobiota bacterium | reverse complement strand
TCTCTTCGCGTCTTCGCGTCTTCGCGTGATTCAAAAAACAAGGCCTCCCAAGCACGGATTCCATGATGCATGCAGCGGGGATCTGCTCACGAGAAGACGCGAAGAATGCGGTCACAGGGATGCCCGTGCTGAGGTGGATGCCCATCCGCTACGACCGCGTATTGGCGCGAAGCCTGCCTCAACTCGCCCGCTTGCGGACCGCGAGGTTCCCAACTCCTTACGCGAGGATTGGGGGTGAGGCCGGGGCGGTCCCGGGCCATCGACCCGGCCTACGAACTCACCGTTCGACCCTCAGGATGCCTCCCTCCTCGGCAGCCCGCGCGCCGTCGCCTTCGGACCCCGGAAACCACGGGGCCTCATTCTTCCAAAGGGCCCCAACCTCATAGCCCTTTTCCATGACGCGATACGTGGGCGGACGTCCCTCGAAGGGATCGAGCGGCAAGGCTTTGAGATAGGTGGGGACAAGGTCGTCCAACTTCCCCGGCAATCTTCCACCATGGGCAAGGCGATGACGTTCCACCGCCAACATGACGATCGCCAACTGGACCCCCCGGACATGGGCGGCCTCGTCGCGAACAAATTGTTCGGCCAATCGCCCGAATATGTAGCGTCCCCTGTCCCCGAAGAGGTGGCGTCCCCAGGCCCCGACCGTGAGCCAATCCCCGATGCCCGGGGTTTCGCTCGACGCATCCCCCGGCTCCTTCGGGATCACCTTCCATACGTCCGACCAGGATCCCCTCGAGGCCTCGATGAAGGCAGCCATCTTGCCCAGCAGAAAGGCTTGGTCCGCGTCGGCGAGACCGAGGCCGGAGTAAAGCATCGGGAGGAACGGTCGGCCGGAGTTGCCTGCAGTCCCCCCCAAGGCCCACTCCAACTCCCGCTCCCACTTGGACAGCGTCATCACCCGCTCCCCTACCAACCCCACGAAGAGCCGATTCGTCGAGGCCATCGCCTCCAGCCGGCCTTGGATGCCAGCCATTCCGTCCTCGTCGAGGGTCCCGGCCGAAAGCATCTCGGCGGTGTGCTTCAGGAAGTCGTACGTCAGGATCTGGCCCAGCGTTTGGTGGTGGGCCGGGCCAGAAAGGTGCGACTCCGCCAAGTCCAGCCCGTCGCGCATGGCCACCACGACCTCTGCGACCTTGCCCTCGGCCATCGCAGCTCGTGCGCGCCACTTCAACGCAGACAAAAGCGAACGGGCCGCCAAGGACCGGCTCGTGTCATGCCACGGCACGCTGGCCCAATCGATGGCATGGCGTGATCGAGTTCGTCCACGCGCCCTTTCCAGCGCTGCCCAAACGTCGGTCATGGAGTCCGAGATCGCCTTCCATCGGATCCGTTCCTCCTGGCTGGGCAGGGCACCGGACTTTCGGTCCGCTTCCTGGAGCCGCGCCTCGGAGAGCAAGGCGCGAACGTTCAGCCGCCTCACCAGCCGGATGGCCTCCTCGATTGCCAAGGCCTTGTTTTCCTCGGGAGGCACGGGGGGATGCCACTGGTCCCACTCCTCCAGCGTCACCGGTTGGCCGGCGGCACGGATGGCATCCAGCATCGCGGGGTTGCCCTTGGGCTTTCGGAGCATCACGAGCCCGATCACCACCAGCACGACCACGACCATCAAAGCGAGCCATGTCACGCGGCGTCTCGGAAGGGGTGGCTGGGAGGGGCCGTTCACCATGGCCCCAAACGCATCCGATCACTCCAAGACGGTCAAGCCTGCATAGAACACCCGCGCGAAATGCCGTGCGTCCGGAAGGGGTCGGGGGGATCTGGGACGGGGGGCGGAGACCGGACCGGTCCCGCAGGGCAGCAGCATGGAGTGGCGGCCGGGGACGGCCGCGCTCCCGGGGTTGGGCGCACACGACGCCTTCGAGATCACCCACCACTTCGGGATGCACCGGCGCCATGCGCATCCCAGCGAGGCCATCCCCTCTCAGGACGGCAACACGGCTTCCCCTGGGCGATCAGCCGTTTCCGGCAAGCGGAGGCACGGGTCGCGGCTGGAAATTGACCCGCGGGCGGGTCGGTGGTTCCTTGGCGGCACTTTTATGAGGCGTTTCCTTGGGGCGTGCGCGGGCTTGATGGCGTTGGGGGCGACGGCATGGGCACAAAAGATTCCGGTGGTGGAGAAGACGTTGCCGAACGGCTTCAAGCTGTTGCTGGTGGAGCGGCATGACGAGCCGCGCGTCGCCGGCGGCTGGGTGGCACGCGTGGGCTCGGCCAACGAGCGGCCGGGCATCACGGGCATCGCCCACCTGTTCGAGCACATGATGTTCAAGGGCACGCCCACGCTGGGGACCAAGGACGCCGCCCGCGACCTCGCCATCATCGCGGAGCAGGAGAAACTGCGGGACGGGATGCGGGCCGAGGAGGCCAAGATGCGGGCCGCGTTGCGGCGCGGCGAGGTGGAGGACATCACGCGGCCGGAGGCGCGGACGGAGCGGTACCGGGAGCTGGAGGAGCAGTTCAAGAAGCTGGTGGAGGAACAGCGCGGGCTCTTGGTGAAGAACGAGTTCGACCGCATCTACACGACGGCGGGCGCGACCAAGATGAACGCCTTCACCACCGAGGACATGACCGGGTACTTCATCGAGGTGCCGTCCAACAAGCTGGAGCTGTGGTGCTGGATGGAGAGCGAGCGCCTGCTGCGCCCGGTGTTCCGGGAGTTCTACGCCGAGCGCGACGTCGTCTTCGAGGAGCGGCGCATGCGGACGGAGTCCACGCCGACGGGCAAGTTCTACGAGCAGTTCAACGCGATGTTCTGGGACGCGCACCCGTACCATTGGCCGGTGATTGGCTGGCCCAGCGACATCCCGGCGATCACCAAGCGCCAGGCCGACGAGTTCTACTCGCTCTACTACCAGCCCCAGAACATCACCTTGTTGCTCGTCGGCGACTTCAGGCCCGCCGACGCCGAGGCCATGGTCGGGCGATACTTCGGGCGGATCCCGAAGGGCACGCAGCCGGCGCCGGAGGTGACCACGCTCGAGATCCAGTCCGTCGCCGAGAAGCGCTACAACGCCGAGGCGGAGACCAACCCGCAGGTGGACGCCATGTGGCGGACCGTCGCCTTTGGCCACAAGGACTCGTACGCGCTGGAGGTTCTTGAGCAGTTGCTCAATGGCCGCACCGGCCGCCTCTACAAGGGGCTTGTGCTTGGGCGGCAGGTCGCGACCGACGCCGGCGCATTCCACATGGCGAAGAAATGGGCGGGGTCCTTCGACCTGTCCGCCGAGGTGCGCGACGGCAAGACGCTCGACGAGGTGGAGCAGGCGCTCTACGCGGAGCTCACCAAGATTGCCAACGAACCCATCCCCGCCGAGGAGCTCCAGAAGGTGAAGAACAACTTCGCCGCCGCCGAATACCGGCGGCTCACGTCCACGTTCGGCATCCTGTACCAGCTCATCCAGGCGGAGGGCCTTGGCGACTGGTCCGAGCTCAACAACGCCGGCGCCAAGTTCCAGGCGGTCACGGCCGACGACGTCCAGCGCGTGGTGAAGAAGTACCTGCTCCCCAAGGAAAACCGCGCCGTGGCCCGCTACACGCGCAAGCCAGGCTCCGGCGCGTCCGAGGAGGATGCCGACCTTGCGGGGCTGTCCAGCGAGCAGAAACCAATGGTGCGCCAGTTCATGGGCCGCATCCGGGAGATGAAGGACCCGGCGCAGCTCAAGTCGATGTTGGCGGGCATGCAGGCGCAGGGGCGGGCGGGGATCCGAAGCGCCAGCAAATCCAGAAGATCCTCGCCCGCAAGATCGAGGCACGCGTCGCCGAGCTCGAGAAGAAGCCCTGAACCCGCCACCATCCACCCGACGTACTTCCTCCCGTTCCACCCCCGATTCCATCCCATGAAAAAGCTCCTGCTCCCCTTCTCGCTCGCGCTTGCGGCCCTTGCCTTGCCGCGACTCGCCGCCGCCGAGATCCCGGACCGGCCCGAGAAGCTCCAGTTCCCCGAGCTGCGCTACGAGCCGCCCAACCCCGCCGACGCCCGCGTGAAGCTTGCGTCCGGGCCGGTGGCGTACCTTGTGCCGGACCGTTCTCTGCCGCTGGTGAACGTCACCGTCTTGGTGCGATCCGGATCCTACCTCGATCCCGCCGGCAAGGAGGGCTCCGCCGAGTTCACCGCAGGCCTCCTCGTGAAGGGCGGCATCGCGTCCAAGTCCGCCGAGCAACTCGAGGAACGCCTCGCCTTCCTCGCCGCCGGACTCACGTCAGGCATCGGCGAGGAAACGGGCTCGCCGGTCAACCTCAACCTCCTCTCCAAGGACCTGCCCGAGGGACTCGCCCTGATGCGCGAGGTCCTGACCGCGCCGCGCTTCCAGGAGGACCGCTTCAAGCTGGAGCGCGATCAGGCGTTGCAGGGAATGAAGCAGCGCAACGACGACTCCTCCTCGATCCAGGCCATGGAGGCCCGCCGCCTCGCCTACGGGACCAACTTCTGGGCCACGCGCGTGCTCACGGCCGACGCCCTCAACCGGCTCACCCCCGACGACCTCCGCGCCTTCCATCGCCGCTGGTACCACCCGGCGAACTTCGTCGTGAGTGCGTCGGGTGACTTCGACAAGGCGGACATGGTGGCCAAGCTGGAAAAGCTGTTCGCAAACTGGCCGTTCCAAGGCGAGGTCACGCCGCCGATGCCCGCGGACACCCAGATGGCGGCGGGCGGCGTGTACGTGGTCAACAAGGACGTCAACCAAGGCCGCGTGGCCGTCATGCTCCCCGGCGTCAGGCGCGACGACCCCGAGTTCCCCGCCATCACCGTCATGAACGACATCCTTGGCGGCGGCGGGTTCACGTCGCGCCTCATGAACCGCGTGCGCTCGGACGAGGGCCTTGCCTACGGGGCCGGCAGTTCCTTCCCCGGCGGCGTCTCTTACGCCCGCGCCTTCCAGGCCGGCCTCAGCACCAAGTCCCGCACCGTGGCCTATGCCACGCGCATCGTACTCGACGAGATGAACCGCATGGCCAGCCAGCCCGTGACCGACGAGGAGCTCAACACCGCCAAGCGCTCGTTCATCGATTCCTTCCCCGGCAACTTCAACACGGCGTCCAAGGTCGCGGCGTTGTTCGCGGCCGACGAGATGACCGGCCGCTTCGCCAAGGATCCCGCGCATTGGTCCAAGTGGCGCTCGCGCATCGAGGCCGTCAGCAAGGACGACGTCGCCCGCGTCGCCAAGAAGCATCTGCACCCCGACAAGGCCGTCATCCTCGTGGTGGGCCAGAAGGAGGAAATCGTGAAGGGTCACCCGGACCACCCCGTGAAGCTGGAGCAGCTCGCGTCCGGCAAGGTCACCGAGCTGCCGTTGCGCGACCCGCTGACGCAGGAACCGGTGAAGTAGCCCGGGTACCGTGAACCGGCGCGTCGCGGCAGGCCGCGTGCCGGAGTGATGCCGGTGCCGAGGAGCGAGGCGACGTCACCCCCGGAAACCCGGGGCGTTGCCCCGGGCTGGCTTGAGGCTGCCCCGTTGGCGCGCCCAGACGCGGAGACGCGGAGACGCGAAGGGAGCCTGCGGGCGCAGCCCTCTGGCCGCGCGGCGTGAGGCAAGAGCCAGGCACTCGAAAACGCCTTAAGCGGGGATCGGGGTGGAGCCCATGCGGGTTGCCAGCGCGGGCGTGCATCCCCATGATGGTGCCCATGTTCCCCGCATTGTCCCGCCCATGGTTCCTTTCTGCCGCGCTTGCCTTGGCCCCGTGCGTTGCCGCCGCCGACGCCCACGTGGGCGTGGGTGCCAAGCCGCCCAAGGATGCCGTCCTGCTGCTCGACGGCACCCGCGCGTCGCTCGACGCCAACTGGACGTACTGGCAGGGGCCGGGGTTCGCGTCGTCCCTGCCCATCCAGTGGAAGGAGGTGGAGGACCCGGTGGACGGGGGCCGGGCGATCATGACGTTCGACCCGGCGTCGGACGGCGGGCGGTACGGGGCGGCGGACATCGTGACGAAGAAGGAGTTCCGGGATTTCCGGCTGCACGTGGAGTTCAACGTGGCCAAGCCGGGCGGCAACTCGGGGGTGTATCTCCAGAACCGATACGAGATCCAGGTGCTGGACGGCGACAAGACGTCGCACGGAATGGGCGCGATCATCAACGAGACGCCGTCCCCATACCATGCGTACAAGGGGGCGGGGACATGGAACGCGTACGACGTGACGTTCCGGGCGGCGCGCTTCGCGGAGGGCAAGCGTACGGAGCGGGCGCTGGCGACGGTGTACTTCAACGGGGTGCTGGCGCACACGAACGTGCCAATCAACCAAGTGTGGGGCGGGCCCAAGTCCGGCATCGACGGCGGGAACGACGGCGGGAAGGGCATCACGGACAAGCCCGGCGGCCTGAAGCTGCAAGCGGAGGGGCACGACGTGCGGTACCGCAACATCTGGATCCGGGAGCTGGACCTCGCGCGGCCCGACACGCGGTTCTAGGCGCCGACCCGGCCGAGTGGGCGACGCGAGGAAGGCGGGTCTGAATGATGAACGACGCCGCGCGGAGGCACGCGGCCAACAAGATCGAGACACGCCCCCAACCGTGCAGGCCGCCCCTCCCTGGGACCGCGCCCGTCCCCGGGCGCTGCTCCATGCCATTCGCCGATGCCCCATGCGCCCGGGGACGGCCGCGCTCCCGGGGCTTCGCGCACGGGTTGCAGCCGGGGTGCCCGCGCCCGGCGTCGCTTCATGAGGCCCGCAACTTCGGAGGGACGGCCCATGGCGAGGAACCCAAAAAAATCCGGGAATGCGCCGGGGACGGGATGCG
>CAIYFP010000051.1 GCA_903925515.1 uncultured Verrucomicrobiota bacterium | reverse complement strand
GGTGGTGTCGCTTCGCTCAACCACCGGCTACCTGCTGCGAAACCTTCGGTTTCGAGCAAGGGATCCCATGCGGTCCGTCCTTCGGGGGGCCATGGCGTCCTTTCTCTGCATTGGGATGCCCGGTTTTTTTTGGAGAGGGTGGGCGGATTGGGGCCGTGGGATCCATCTGCTTGCCACTCCATCCGCGTCCAAGGCCGGATCCGTGAACCGAAAAACTGCTTACGCGTGGATTTGGAGGGGATGTCCCGGCTTGGCAAGCGGCCGTGGGCGGCAAGACTGCGGCGGGATGTTCGAGTTGCTGAAGAAAGACGTGGGGACTCGTGCGCGGCTGGGGCGGGTTCACACGACACGCGGGGTGATTGAAACGCCGGCGTTCATGCCCGTCGGGACGCAGGCGACGGTCAAGGCGTTGGACAAGCGCGAGCTGGAGGAGATGGGGTCGCAAGTCATCCTCGGCAACACCTACCATCTCGCGATCCGGCCGGGCATGGACATCATCGCGCAGGCCGGCGGCCTCCATGGGTTCATGAACTGGCACAAGCCCATCCTCACGGACTCGGGCGGGTTCCAGGTCTTCAGCCTTGGCAAGATCCGCAAGATCCGGGAGCACGGCGTCGAGTTCCGGAGCCATCTCGACGGCAAGCCGCTGTTCCTTGGGCCCAAGGAAAGCATGGAAATCCAGCGGATCCTGGGTTCGGACATCGCCATGGTCTTCGACGAATGCCCGCCGCATCACGCCCCGAGGGAGGAGGTCCTGAGGGCGGTGAAGCGGACGGTCCGGTGGGCCGCCGAGTGTCTCGGGCAACCGCGGGCCGCGGGGCAGCAACGGTTTGGGATCGTGCAGGGCACGTGCTTCCCGGACCTGCGCGAGCGTTGTGCGCGGGAGTTGGTCGCGATGGGGTTCGACGGGTATGCGATCGGCGGGGTGAGCGTGGGCGAGCCGGAGCCGGAGATGATGCGGGCGGTGGAGATCACGGAGCCGCACCTGCCGGAGAACAAGGCGAGGTACGCGATGGGCCTTGGCACGCCGGCGCAGCTGGTGGAGCTGGTGGCGCGGGGCGTGGACCTGTTCGACTGCGTGTTGCCCACGCGGGTGGCGCGCAACGGGACGGCCTTCACGAGGTCCGGGACTTTTGCGATCAAGGGCGGGGCGGTGAAGGGCGACCTCGGTCCCATCATGGAGGGCTGCCAGTGCTTCGCGTGCCGCAACCACACCCGCGCCTACATCCGTCACCTGCTCAACGTGAACGAAATCCTCGGGCTGCGCCTGGTGAGCATCCACAACTCCCATTTCTACCTCGAGGTGATGGCCGAGGTCCGGGCGCATCTCTGCCATGGCACCTTCGGGGAGTACCGCGCCGAGTTCGCGTCCCGGTACGTCCCCACGGAGAAGGTTCGCAAGGCGCGCGCGGCGGGGTTGGCCGTGCGACACGAGGAGTTCCCCCAAGGGGGCGGCGCGCCGGTCGCCGGGGATGGGGCGGACGTCAGAACCGGGCCCTAGGCGTCGCAGACGGCGGCCGCGTGGCGGAGTGCCAGCGCGCGGTCCTTCCATGTCGGCAGGAATTCCTGGGCCACGAACCCCTCGTAGCCGGAATCCGCCACGGCGCGCATGACGGCCGGGTAGTTGAGCTCCTGGGAGTCGTCGAGCTCGCCCCGGCCCGGCACGCCGGCGACGTGCAGGTGCCCGATGACGGGCAGCAATTCGCGGAAACGGCGCACGACGTCGCCGTGCATGACCTGCACGTGGTAGAAGTCGAACAGCAGGCGCATCCGCGGCGAGTCCACCCTGCGGACCAGCCGGGCGCAGCGGTCCACGTCGTCGCCGAAGTACCCGGGATGCCCCTTCATGGGGTGGCCGAGGTCGCGGGAGTTGAGGTGCTCGAGGCAGAGGTCCACGCCGCGTTGCTCCGCGTAGGGGATGACCTCGCGCCATGCCTCGACGCAGTTTCGCTCGGCCTCGGCGTCGCCAATGGCGGGGTCGCGCATGCCCGTGAAGGTGATGACGCGGCGCGAGCCGAACCGCGCGGCGGTGTCGATGCCCTTGCGAAGCGCCTCGACGACCCGTGGGCGATTCTTGGGGTGGAGGGGGCCCTCGGCGAAGCCGTGGGAACCCACGAGGGCGACCTCCATGCCCAGCTCGCGGACCATGGGGTAGTGCACGGGGTCGATGCCCTCCATGGCCGCGAAGCCGATGTCCTTGCAGAGCTGGGCGAGCTCGGGCGCGGGCATGGGGCTGTAGGTCCAGCCCATGATGGACTGGCGGATGCGTCCGCGTTGGATGCGGAACGCGGGGTTGGCGGCGGCGGGGGACAACAGGGGAAGGGAAGGAGCGCGATCCATTTGCGGGGCAGGTTGCCGGGGGCCGACGTGCGGGTCCATCCCCTGGTTTGCCGTGCACGTCGTGCTGGAGGGCGCGCGTGTTGCGGGTGTTGCGTTCGGGGGCACGGTGGGTCGTGAAGGCATGGGCATGGTACGGGGCGTGTGGGGTGGCCGCGGCGGCGTTGGGCGCGGTGCTTGCGGGCTGCGGTGCGACCCGGGCGGGGTACGAGACGGCGCGACACGATGTGGTGGCCCGGGAGGGGAAGTTCGAGCTCCGGGACTATCCCGCGACTCGGTTGGCGAGCACCCGGATGCCCTTGGGGGAGGACAGCGGGTTCATGCGGCTCTTCCGGTTCATTTCCGGGGCGAACGAGCGGGGCGAGAAGATTGCGATGACGACGCCGGTGTTCATGGAGCGCGGGGTGGAGGTTGGCCGGGACTCGATGGCGTTCGTGCTTCCGGAGGGGCTGGAGTCGCCGCCGTCGCCGTCGTCGGCGGATGTCACGCTGGGGTCCATGGAGGGCGGGCGCTTCGCGGTGCATCGGTTCGCGGCCGGGCGGCCGGACGCGGCCGTGGAGGCCGGGGCGGAACGGAGGCTGCGGGAGTGGATGGCGGGGCGGCGTCTGGGCGCGGAGGGCCGTGCGATGTTTGCCTACTTTGACCCGCCATGGATCCCGAGGTGGTTTCGGCGGAACGAGGTGATGCTGAGGGTGGGCTCGGGTCCCTGACGGATCAGGCTGGGGGCGCGGATGGGCGCAGGGCATGATGGCGTGCCACCCTGACGGAGTCGCGGATGGCGGCGGTGATGACGAGCTTGGCGCGGGCCACGGCGGCCCCGAGCCCAAGGCCGGTCGCGAGCCCGGCCGTGATGGCGGCGGAATAGGTGCAGCCAGTGCCATGGGTCGAGGCTCCGCGGATGAAGGGCGCGGAAAGGATGCGTTCACGGCGTCCGTCCCAGAGCACGTCCACGGCCTCGGGCGAGCCCCGGAGGTGACCGCCCTTGACGAGGAAGGCGCACCGGTGGCGCCGATGCAGCTCGCGTGCGGCCTGCCGGAGGTCCTCGACGGACCGGAGCGGCGAGCCGAGGAGGTGTGCCGCCTCGTCGAGGTTGGGCGTTGCGACTCGGGCGAGGGGAAGCAGGCGCGAGCGGATGGCCTCGATGGCGTCGGGCTGGAGGAGGGCGGCGCCGCTGGTGGCGATCATGACCGGGTCCACGACGAGGGGCGGGCGACGCGCGGAGGACCACCACTCGACGACGACGCCGATGAGGTCGGCGTTCCAGAGCATGCCGGTCTTGGCGGCGCGGGGCGGGAGTTGGTCGAAGAGGGCCTCCAGCTGGGAGCGGAGGAAGGCGGGCGTGGCGGGGAGGACGTCGTGGACGCCGGCGGGGCTTTGGGCGGTGAGGCAGGTGATGGCGGTGGTGCCGTGGGCATGGAGGGCCTGGAAGGCCTTGAGGTCCGCCTGGATGCCGGCGCCGCCTCCGGAATCGGAGCCTGCGATGGAGAGGACAACGGGCCAACGTGGGCGAGGAGCCATGGGGCAAGGCTTGGCAGGAACGCCCTGGAAACAAAGAGGGAAGTGCCCTGCCTTGTCCCGGCGCAGGCAGCCATGGAGGGGTTGCTGGCTTGTGGGCCGGGGGATTCCCTCCTGCCTGCGCGGGGACTTGGCATGGTTCCATGGGTGGCGGGGGCCGTGGGCGCGCAGCCGGGGTCTCTTGGCTGGGATTGGGTCCCGGGATGGGGCAGGCTTGGGGCGTGTCAACGAAGACGAGCGGGAAGGTTTTCATCGTGGGTGCGGGCCCTGGGGACGCGGGCTTGCTGACGTTGCGTGCGGCGTCGTTGCTGGGGCGAGCGGACGTGGTGCTGCACGACGCGTTGGTGGGTCCGGGGGTGATGGCGATGGTGCCGGACGGCGCGGAGCGGGTGGACGTGGGGAAGCGTGCCGGGGGGCCGTCCGCCGCGCAGGCGGAGGTGAACGCGCTGATGGTGAAGCTTGCGAGGGAGGGGAAGAGGGTGGTGCGCCTGAAGGGCGGGGACCCTTTTGTGTTCGGGCGCGGGGGCGAGGAGGCGGAGGCGTTGGCGGAGGCGGGGGTTGAGTTCGAGGTGGTGCCCGGGGTGAGCTCGGCGGTTGCGGCGCCGGCCTACGCGGGCATACCCGTGACGCATCGCGAGATGGCCTCGGGGTTCATGGTGGTGACGGGTCATGAGGCGGAGGGGAAGGGCGGCGGGGTGGATTGGGGGGCGGTGGCGGGCGTGCCGGGCACGAAGGTGGTGCTGATGTGCGGCGGGCGGATGGGCGAGGTTGCGGGGGCGTTGGTGAAGGGCGGCATGCAGCCCGGGACGCCGGTGGCGTTGGTCCGGTCTGGAACGACTGCGCGGCAGGAGGTGGTGGTCTCGACGCTGGAGGGGGCGGGGGAAGCGGCGAGGCGGATGGGGAATGAACTGCCGGTGCTGGCGGTGGTTGGGGAGGTGGTGCGGCTGCGGGAGCGGCTGGACTGGTGGTCGCGGCGGCGGTTGGCGGGGGTGCGGGTGGTGGTGACGCGTGCCCGGGAGCAGGGCGGGGTGCTGGCCCAGCGATTGGCGGAGCTTGGGGCGGAGGTGCTGGAGGTGCCGACGATCCGGATCGAGAGGCCGGAGGCGTTGGGGCCGTTGATGGAGGCGGTGCTTGGGATCGGCGAATATGACTGGCTGGTGTTCACGAGCGCGAACGGGGTGACGTCGTTCCTTGACGTGTTCCTGAAGGCCTACCACGACCTGCGGTCGCTGGGGAACGTGCGGATCGCGGCGGTGGGGCCGACGACGGCGGCACGGGTGAAGGAGCGCGGGTTGGCGGTGGACGTGATGCCGGAGCGATACCTCGCGAAGGACGTGGCGAAGGCGATCGCGGCCCACGAGACGGTGGAGAACCAACGGTACCTGTTGCTGAGGGCGGAGTCGGCGAGCCCGGAGCTGCCTCGGTTGCTGGAGGAGATGGGGGGGATCGTGGACGACGTCGGGTGTTACCGGACAGTCCCGGAGGAGGGAGGGGCATCGGCGGTGGCGGCGTTGGTGGAGTCGGGGGCGGATTGGCTGACGTTCACGAGCAGCTCGACGGTGGAGAACTTCCACCGGCGCTTCGACCTGCCGTCGTTCCTTGCGAGGCATCCGGGCACGCGGATGGCGAGCATCGGGCCGGAGACGAGCAAGGCGCTGCACCTGCTGGGGCTGAAGCCGACGGTGGAGGCCCGTCGGCATGACCTCGAGGGGTTGGTGGAGGTTTTGGTCGTCGCGGTTCACGGAGCGTGACCGGATGGAGTTGGCGTTTGGAGCCCGTTCGCAAACAACGGTTGTCGGCGGCAAGGCGTTGGGGATACACCAAGGGGGATGTTCTCCGGGGTTAAGGCGATTGCTGCGTTGGGCATGGTCACGGCCGCGGCTTGCGGATGCGCGGGTCCTGGAACGCGGGCCGGGCGGGGTGCACCGGGCGTGGAGTTGGTGGAGACCCCGGACGTGATCCGGGTGACGCTCGATGGGAGTCCGTTCACGGAATATCACTTTCGTGGCGTGTCGCGGCCGTTCTTGTACCCGCTGCTGGACTCGGGCGGGCGGCACATGACGCGCAGGTGGCCCCAGGAGGAATCGGCGGGCGAGGAGCACGACCATCCTCACCATCGTTCGTTCTGGTACAGCCATGGCGACGTGAACGGCGCGGACCTCTGGAGCGAGGGGGAGAAGGCGGGACGAACGGTGCACCAGTCGTTCCTGAGGAAGGAGTCGGGGCGGGAAGTCGGGGTGTTGGCAACGCGCAACGAGTGGCGCGGGAAGGACGGGAATCTGCTGGGGCACGACGAGCGGACGTATCGGTTTTACCGTCCGAAGGGTGCGGAGCGGGTGATCGACTTCGAGGTGACGATCCATGCCTCCGCGGGGGAGTTGACGCTGGGGGACACGAAGGAGGGCACGTTTGCGATCCGGGTGGCGGAGTCGATGCGGGTGAAGGGGCCCGGCAACAAGGCCGGGGCGGGTCACTTGGTGAACGCGCAGGGCTTGATGGACGGCGCGGTGTGGGGGAAGCGATCGGAGTGGGCGGACTATTCCGGCCCGGTGAACGGGACGGTCTCGGGCATCGCGATCTTGGATTCGCCGTCCAACCCGAGGCACCCGACCTGGTGGCACGCGCGGGACTACGGGTTGTTCGCGGCCAACCCCTTCGGCATCCATGACTTCGAGAAGAAGGAAAAGGGCGCGGGGGACCTGAAGATCCCGGCCGGGAAAAGCCTGACATTCCGGTACCGCGTGATCCTGCACCCGGGGGATGCGAAGGCGGCGGACGTGGCCGGGCGTTTTTCGGAATACGCGAGGGAAACGGCGGGCAAGGGCACGGGGCGATGAACGGAGGGAGGATTCCATTCGGCATGGCGTGCGTGCTTGGCCTTGGTTTGGCGGGGTGCGAGGCGGGTTCGCGCGTGCTTCTTGGCGGAAGCCTTGCCAAGGGGCGCCTGTATCGTGCCGCGGAGGAAAGGGTCCTCGCGCTGGACAAGGCGGCGGCCCCGGAGTGCGAGGCCCGGATGGTTGCGTCGGTCCGGTTGGTTGAGCGGCCTGCGTCGGCGGCCACGGACTATGACCGGATGTATTCGGTGGGGTTGCCGGACGTGTCCCGTGGGTTGCAGACGCCGGCGACGAGCGCGTCGCCGGCCAGCACCGTTTCGGACGGTTTCACGGAGCGCTGGACCGTGGATCGTTGCGGCAAGCGTTTTTCCTACCGCGTCACCTTTTCAGCCGGGGACCTCTTCGAGGTGACCCCGGAATCCCCAACACGCAAGCCATCCATCCCATGAATCGTCGTAGCTTCATCCTGTCCACAACCCTTGCCGGGGCGGCGGCCGCGCTTCCCGGTTGCGCCACGGCCAACCGCGCCGTCCCACGCCCTCGTTCCCGGGTGATTGGGCCGAACGACACCATCCGCATGGCGGTGGTGGGCTTCAACGGGCGCGGCAAGGACCACATCGAGGGGTACCTCAGGCTGCCGGGGGTCCGGATCGTGGCGTTGTGCGACGTGGACCGGAAGGTGTTGGAGGCGGAGGCGGCGAAGCTGGCGGGGAAGGGCAACCCGGTGGAGACGTTCACGGACGTGCGGAAGCTCCTTGAGCGCGGGGACATCGACTGCATCTCCACGGCCACGCCGAACCATTGGCATGCGTTGCTGTCGGTCTGGGCATGCCAGGCGGGCAAGGATGTCTATGTGGAGAAGCCGGTGTCGCACAACGCATGGGAGGGCCGCCAGATCGTGCGTGCGGCGCGCAAGCATGGGCGCATCGTGCAGACGGGGACCCAAAGCCGGTCGAACCCGGGCCTCCGCGAGGCCGTGGCATGGATCCATGCGGGCAACCTTGGCCGCATCAAGCTGGCGCGCGGCCTTTGCTACAAGCCGAGGCAATCGATCGGAAAGGTGTCCGGGGCCACCCCCATCCCGGACCACATCGACTATGACCTGTGGTGCGGGCCGTCCCCGGCCGCCCCGTTGATGCGCCAGAAGCTTCACTACGACTGGCATTGGCAGTTCGTGACCGGCAACGGCGACCTTGGAAACCAAGGCATCCACCAGATGGACATCGCCCGTTGGGTCTTGGGCGAGAAGGAGTTGTCCCCCGCCGTGTTCAGCGTCGGCGGACGCTTTGGCTACATCGACGACGGCGACACGCCCAACACGCAGGTCGTCTATCACGCCTACAAGAAGGCGCCCTTGATCTTCGAGGTGCGCGGGTTGCCGCGCGCGAAGCAGTTCCATGCCGAGGGCTGGGGAAAGAACATGCCCGACTATCGCGGGGCGCAGATCGGCGTGGTCGTGGACTGCGAGGGCGGCCACATGGTCATCCCCACGTACGACTCGGCCATCGCCTACGACAAGGCGGGCAAGGAAATCCAGCGGTGGAAGAAGGGTGCCGACCACTACGCCAACTTCATCGCGGCGGTCCGGAGCCGACGCACGGGGGACCTGAACGCGGAGATCGAGGAGGGGCATCTTTCCAGCGCGCTGTGCCACACCGGGAACATCAGCTACCAGCTTGGCCAGAACTTGTCCCCGGGCGAGATCCGGGACCGACTGAAGGACGCGGTGAGGCCCTCGAGTCCTTCGGGAGGTTGGCCGAGCATCTCGAGGCGAATGGCATCGGGACGGCCCACGCGCCGGTCCGCTTGGGCGCATGGCTCGAGATGAACCCGCGCACGGAACGCTTCACGAACAACAAGGCGGCCAACCCGCTCCTCGCGCGGGAGTATCGCAAGGGCTTCGAGGTGCCGGAGAAGGTGTAGCGGCGGGCCGCGCCACGCATTCGGGCAATCCAGAGGAATCTCTGGGCGGCGTGAAACGACCGCTTATTCGCTGACGGTGATGGAGCGCTTGTCCTGGCGGGCCAGTGCCTCCCGGATGCGGCCGATGTCGGGTTGGCCGGACGGGGTCTGGAGCGTCTCCGCGCGGCCTGCCTGATCCCGGGGCGACGCGGCGGCGGCCATGGACTCGACGAGGCGATTCGCGAGCTCCGAGCGCCGGGCGGGCGGCGCAAGGAAATCGTAGTCGAGGCTGGCCCGCCCGGGCTGGGCGCGCAGCGAACGGGCGGCGATGAACCGGACGGGGCCGTAGTCGTCGGCAAGGGTGGCAGCGAGGAGGGGTTGCACCCATGGACCGCCGCCGGTCGCCATGGCGGGTCCCCAGCCGAGGTGCCATGCGGCGACGATGCGCTGGGCGGCATGGCCTTCGAGGAGCCATTGGGCGAGGGCGGAGGTGTTGGTGGCCGGGCCGGCGAGGGGGACTGGGGTCTTCTGGTACCATTGCTGCATCCATTCCTGGGTCCATGCGAGGGAGCGGTCCGCATGGCAGAGGTTGCAGGCGTTGGGCGGGCCGCCCTCGGAGAGTGGAGCGACGCGCGGGGACGAGACCCGGTGATTGCGGATGGCCTTGAACAGCGCGTAGGAGGTGTGGGGCATGTGGCAGTTGAGGCAATCGCTGCCGGAGGAGCCGGCCGGGTGGTGAGCGTGTGAGGCGATCTCGGCGTTGTAGCGGGGTTCCTTGTGGCAGGCGACGCAGGCCTCGGGCCCGGTGCGACCGGGGCGGAGTTGGTCGTTGGGGTCGCCCTCGTGCATCGAATGGCAATCGAGGCAGGACATGTTGCCCTGGATGGTGCAACCGGACTCGCGCATGGCGGAGTACTCCCGCCCTCCGGCGAGCATCTGTCCGTCCGGCCACCAGCGGCGCTCGAAGAACTGCGGGTTCCGTCGCAACTCGGCTGCGGCCTCGCCAGCCGGGTTGAGGCCGGGATGACGCGGGTAGTAGCGGGTCTTTTCGAGGGGTTCGCCGGGGCGGAACAGGTTGCCCTTGCGGGCGAACTCCATGGCGAACTCGTCGCGATGGATGAAGACGCCATGGCATTGGCCGCAGACCTCGTTGGCGCGTGCGGGAGGGAGCTTGGCAGGGTTGACGATGGGGTCGGCGGCGGGCTTGGCGTCGCGGGGGAGGGAACGGCGCAGGTCCACATGGGCCTTGGCGGGGCCGTGACAGGACTCGCAGGAGATGCCGAGCTCGGCGACCTGCGTGTGAAGCTGCCCGGAGGGCTCATGAAGGCCGGGGTTGCCGCCGGTGCTGTGGCAGAGGATGCAGTGATGGTTCCACTGGGTGACGAAGCGCTCGGGGTCCTCGGGCCCGTGCAGGAAGGCGGCCTCGCGCGGGATCCATTGGCTGCCTTCGCGGAGGAAGACGACGGGCAGGGTCTGGAGAACGCCGGGGTGGCGCGGGCTGGGGACCCAGTAGGTTTGGTAGTGGTGCGAGCCCGTGGCCATGACCACGGGAAGCTTCACGCGTGGCAGCCGCGCGGGCGGCGCCTGCTTGCGTCCCTGAACCCAGTACATGAGCTGGTCGGGATCGGGTCCCTCGGACCAGTAGGTGTCATCCTCATGGGTGAGCTTGTAGGTGTAGCCACCGGACTCGACGACGGCGCCGTCGAAGCGGCCGAGGACGGTGTTGGTCGCCATGCGTTGGGTCATGGTGCGGTGATAGGACCGATGCCATGACGCGTGCTCGTCCTTGTGACATTCGGCGCACGACCTGGAGCCGATGTAGCCCTCGGTGACGGGCACGGCCGGGGCGGCGCGTTGGCCGGCCTTGGCAAGGAACGCGGGCAGGGAGATGGGGGCGGAGTTGGTGAGCGGGGCGCGGGCGAGGGCGGTGCGTGGCGTGGTGAAAAGAAGGAGGGCCAGGGCGAGCGATGCGTCGCGGGCCATGGCCAGCAAGGTCCATGCGCGGGGGCGGCGGAAGCCGCGGCAACGGGGGACGGCGCTCATGGCGGGATGGGACAATGGAAAGCGCGCGGTTGCAAGGAGGCGGGGTTGAAACGGGGTGACGACGGCGCGGAGCGGCCCTGGAAAGGGAGACGTCCCAAAGGAAAAGGGGCCGGGCAAACGCCCGGCCCCGTGAAGGCTGTCCCACGCACGGGCGCTGGGGCCCGTGCATGGGAAGCGGCTAGTAGCGGATGACGAGCTTGCCGCCAACGACCTCGACGCCCTTGATGGCGCGGGCGGGCGAGATCGTCAGGTAACCTTGGTCACCGGCGGCCGGGAGGTCCGCGGTGATGGTCTTGCTGGCCTCGTCCACGACGACGTTGGAGAACGAGGCGCCGCCGAGCCCGGCGGGCGGGGTGGTGCTCACGACCGTGGCGGCGGGCTTGGAGAGCACGCCTTGCCCGGCCGCGCCGCGGCTGTAGATCGTCGCGACCTCGGCGTCGGCAAGGGCACGGTTCCAGATGGCGACCTCGTCGATGTCGGCGTTGAAGAACACGCTGCCACCGTCGGTGTAGGTCCCGGCGCCGTCCTGCCCGATGTTGAGGGCGAGGTTGTCGGTGTCCATGGACTGGCCGATGTTCGCGGAGATGTCGCGGGCATCGATCTTGACGCCATCGACCCATGTCTCGGCGAGGGCGTTGCGGTCGAAGGCGACGACGATGTGCTTCCATGCCTGGTTGGCGAAGACGCCGCCGGCGGAGTCGTAGTCCCTGCGGGAGCCGCCGACGGTGTTGAAGTTCCACTGGATGCGGTTGTCCCCGGCGGTGGCGAGGACGAAGCCCACGTTGCCGCCGGAGTTCCAGTTCTTGTTGCCGACGAAGGAGGGATCGCCGGTGTTGGAGTTGAGCTTGGCCCAGAAGGAGACGGTGGCGCTGTTGGTGCCCACGAGGATTTGGCGTCCGAGGGTCACGTAGCTGAACTCGCCAGCCTGGGTGGTGCGCACGTT
>CAIYFP010000050.1 GCA_903925515.1 uncultured Verrucomicrobiota bacterium | reverse complement strand
TTGCCGGGCTCGTACGCGCCGCCGGTGTTGTTGACCGACCCGCCCACCAGCCCGCCCCACACGAACCATTGCCGACCCGACCATGCCGACCCATGCCCGTGACGCGCGCTGGGCGCCCCAACGTCCGACCCGGTGGTCCAGCTCGGGGCGTCAAACCCCGCGAACTGCACCAACCCCTGCGAGACCAACGCAAGGTCGCCCGCCACCGGCGACGCCACCACCAGCCCGCCCGGCAACGACGGCGCCACGAGCGCCGACTGGGGCGGGAGCGCGGCGGTGATTTGGGCGACCCGGTTGGACAGGTCGTTGACCTGCGCCTGCAAGTCCGCCTGCGTGGCATAGACGCGGTCGGAAAGATGGTTGCTGGAGGTGAGAACGTCGGGGATGCGGGCCATGTTGGGGCTTAGGCGGGCATCGGGGATGGTTCCGGACAGGATTTGCGAGCCGTTGAGGCTGGTCAGGCCGGAGCCATCGACGGTGAGGGGCGGCAGGTTGGCGATGGAAAGGGCCCCGGACACGCCCGACGCCGGCACGGACTGGGCGGACGCGGCCGACAGGGAGAACAACGCCTGCGGGGTCGCCGTGACGGGCCGGCGCGGCGCAAGGACCGTGTAGGATGCGGCGGCGTTGGTGCGGACGGAGACCTCGATCCAGCGCGGGTCCGCGCCGAAGGTGCCGGGACCGAAGTCGAGCGAGAGGGAGAAGAGTCCGTTGGTGACGCCGACGGCGGAGAAGGCGACGGGGCCCGCGACGGCGGAGCCGCCGGAGGCAGCGGGAAAGAGGCGAACGGAGAAGTCGTAGGAGCCGTTGGCGGGGCGGGAGTTGTCGGCAAGACGCCCTTGATAGGTGAACGGCGACTGGGCCGCCATGCGGACGCCATGGACCGCGACGGGCAGCCACACAAGGGCCCACCCGAGTGCTTGAGCCCACGACAATGAAAGGCCTCTGAGGTCCACGCGCATGACATGTCACGGGAAGGCGATGCCCAACGAGCCGTTCCGGCGGGCACACCTTCTCCAGTAGGTAGGGCATCGGAGGGACGCTCATGCGCCTTACAGGTTTTCTTGGATTTCTTGACGTTTCCTTCGGCGACCTTGCGGGCATGAGGCGATGCCGGTTGAGGGGCACCGGCCCACAACGGGAAGCCCATCCCCATGTCATGGGCCACATGCCCTGACGCGGCGCCCTCCATGCACTGGGGTCCAAGAAGGGCGGCGGCGCCTCGCCACCAGCCTAGGGACGTGTCTCACGAATGGCTGGTGGTTGGCCGCGATGGATTTTTGTGTCCAACGAGGCGCGAGGGACGCGCAGACCCGCAGCGGTCTGTCCGGGGCGAGCCGCGACATGGGACGCGAAAGGAACCGCGGCCCTTCGGGCTGCTCCGAGAAAGCCCCGGGGCTTCGTGGTTCGCCCGTCACGGAACGCTGCGGACATGCTCCGTCTTCTCGCCTCGCCCCAAGGCTTTCTTGGAGCAACCCCACACCAGGGATTGATGAGACACGACACTAGGGACGGGCACTGCCCTGCTCCGTGAGCCAGCGGTTGGACGTGGACCGGTTATCGGGCTTTTGACGCGCAAGTCCGGCGAGCTCGGCGGGCTCGATCCACTCAAGCTGCCCCATGGAGTTCACCCGGCGGCCCGACACAAGGTGAGCCAATTCAAGGAGCTCGGACGCGCTACCCTTCACCGGGTCCAACGTCCACCGCTGGAGCCGGGGCGTGTCGTCCATGGCAAGAAGCATGCCGGACCGGGTCAGGCCAGCCCAACGGCACGGTCCACGCAACGGGATGCTGGGGATGACATGCTGGCCGGAGACGGCGTCGCGGACATGAAGCCGATGGTCCTTCGACGCGGAGACGATGAAGCGCTTGCAAGCACTGAAGGCGAGCACGGCGGAGAGGCTGTTGGCGGAGTCATCCATCAGTCGATACGAAGCCGAGGCATCCATCGCGAGCACGTCGGACGTTCCAAAGACATCCATGGCAAGCATCCGCCGCGCCCCCGGATCCCAGTCCGTCATCGAAAACTGCTCGGCCAGGGACAACGACGACAACGTCCGCCCGGAGCTGGCATCCCAATGCATCGTCCCGCGACCAGGAAAATCCGCTGCCACGATCGTCGAGTCTGGAATCCAACGACATGCGCTGCCGGGGGCTGGAAGGGGCAGGTTCAAGGGCCCCGCATCTGCATGACCATTCCTCAGGATTCTGAGGACAGGCTCCGAAGCCACGGCCACCGCCATCAGCGAGCCGTCGTGCGACAACGCCGTCCCGCCATCCAGCGACATCGGCATGGGCGTCTCCTCCTTGAGCTTTCCCGACCGCGCGTCCCATCGCCGAAGGATGCCGTCCCATGCCCACGTGACCACCTGCTGGTCGTCCGCCGTGAACCGCACATGGACCGGCGCGATCGGATGCGGAAGCCTTAGGTGCGACCATGTGCGATCATCCCGTCTCCAGACCACCGCGTCGGCCGCCTGCCGCTGACGATGCCGGGACCGGCCCCACGAGGCCCACACGGCTTCCCGATGACCCACGATCCAACGATCGCATGGCAACTCCGCCGCGCCCGGCGCCAACGGCTCCTCGACTCCCTCGGCAAGATTGAGGGCCATCGCCGTGGCCCGGCCATCGATGACCCGGACCAGCATCAAGTGACGCCCCGCGGCATCCATGGCAGCCGGATACTCCATGCGCGCCCCGCCATCCGGCACGGCCTCGCCTCGCAACGCAATCGGCGTCGGCTCGCTTGCATGCGGCTCCACGTCCCATACCCGCACCAGTCCTTCGACCGACGCGCTGAAGAAACGCGAGCCCCCTGCGCTGAAGCCCATCCATTCGACCGTCCGCGCGTGCATCGGGATCGAAGCAAGCGGTCGCCCATCCTCCAAGTTCCACACGCACACGGACCCATCCTCGCCCCCGGTAACCACCCAACGACCCGCCGGACCGACGCACCAGCAACGCACGGCGGCCGCATCCGGCCCGGTCTCCGCCTCCGTCATGCCCCCGCTCTCGTCCCGGACGAACAGCTTGCCGGAAAGGCGCCCCATCAACGACGGCTTCCCTCGTCCGGGCTTGAACTGGACCGACAAGATCGTGCCCGCGATCGGGGTCGCAGGGGTCAGGGCCACGCCGGAGGGCATGGACCATGTTCGCAACATCGAGGAGCCGGGCTCCATGCGGGACAACGAGCTTGCTGACGCCGACGCCAACACACGCGAGTCCTGGGAGAACGCCAGCCCCATCCCATGATGCCCAATGGGCAGGTCCGGGCACGCCGCCTCGCCGTCGCCGACGCGCCACACGCGCGCCGTTCGATCGTTGGAACACGAAGCCAGCAAGGAGTTGTCCGGGCTGAACGCCAGCGCCGAGATGGGCCCGCCATGCCTTCCCAGCAGCCGGCCCGGCCCTCCTCCGTCCACCTCGTGCAACCACACCTCGTTGCAAGGCCGCACCGCCGCCAGCCACAGGCCATCCGGGCTGAACACCCCCCATGCAAACTCCGCCAACGGAAGCACCGAGCCCTTTCCCGAGCCCACCTCAAGGACCATCGCCTTGCCGACCGCATGGTCCGGCCCGCGTACCGCCGGCTGGGTCGCGAACGGCGCCGCCATCAGGCGCCGCCCGTCCGCGCTATAGGCGAGTCGCACCGCATGCCCCACCCCAGAATGTTGCCAATCCCGATGCGCCCCGGACTCCAAGCCCCAGACCGAAATACCCCCTTGCCCGTCCGCAAGGGCCAACTGCTTCCCATCCGGCCTCATGGCCACCGACCGCACCCCCGCGCCGCCGTGGATGGTCGCCTGCAACCGGGGGATCCGGCCGAGCGTCGCCCCCATGCGCACCCGATGCACGTGCTCATGGGCCGGATCGTCCCCCATCGAGGACATCGCCTCCGCAAACCAAACCATGGCCCCCGCCGGATCATCCTGCCTGAGCAGCCGTGCGCCCTGCTCCACCCGCGGGCGAAACGCCTGCGAACGTGTCCCCGTCGCTGCCGCCCCGGGCTCGCTCCGGCCCCCAACGCCGTCCAGCCGAGGCGGCAACGACCCTCCACGCCACGCCATCAACACCATGCCCGCCGTCGCTGCCATGACCCCCGCCGCCTTCGCCACACCCTGCCGACGCCGACGTCGCCTCACCGACCGGCCCGCCGCAATCCATGCCAACTCCTCCTCCAGCAGCGCCGCATCAGGGTACCGCCGCCCAAGGTCCGTCGCGCACGCCCGAAGCACGACCGCGTTCAGCTCCCGCAAGGTCGCCGCCTCCGGGTCCTCCCGCATCCCCGGGCAGGGCCTCGGGAACTGTTCGGGCGCCATCCCCATGCCCGCCTCGTACAGCACCATGCCCAGCGCATAGATGTCCGCCTGCGGCGTGTTCGGGCCCTCGGGCGGGATGTAGCCTTGCGTCCCCACGAACGAGCGCGCCCGCGACTGCTCCACCACCAGCCCGATGTCCGCCAGCTTCGCCCTCCCGTTCGCGAACACGATGTTCGAGGGCTTGATGTCCCGGTGCAGCAGGCCCGCCCCGTGCAGGAACCGCATCGCGCGAGCCAACGCCAGCCCCATCTCCACGCATTCCCGCGCCGGCAACCTCCCGCGCCCGCGCAGCACCCGCGACAACGTCCTCGGCTGGTACTCCCCGGCCGCCCCCTCGGAACCACTCCACGGCCCCCCCGTGCGGACGTCGTCCGCCAACTCCATCACGTAGTAAAACCAACGCCCGCCCGGCCCCTGCCCCGTCTGCAAGATGTCCGCGAAGCCATCATGCTCCCGCGACAGCGGCTCGAAGCGTTGCACCGCCGACAGCTCGCGCTCGTACGTCCGCCCGCGACCCGCCTCCCTCGACCGCACCACCTTCACCGCTCGCCATGCCCCAAGGCTGGACCGCGCCAGCCAGACCCGCCCGTAGCTGCCCTGCCCGATGCAACGAACCAGCCGATGCTCCGGAACCTCCGGAACCTCCCCGACGCCCCCGCCCGCTGGCCCGCGCCCGTCCATCTCTCCTCGCCTTGCCTAGCCCCCAGGCAGCTCCCCGAGCCCCTTGCGAACACGCTCCACCTCGCGCTTCAGAAGCCGCGTCAGCCGATGCCGCACCACGTACACCTGCGCCAAGCTCACGTCCAACATCGACGCCACCTCCGTCCCCGGCATCTCGTCCAGCACGTTCAACTGGAAGATCTGGAAATGCTCAGGCGATACCCGCGCCTGCAACCGGTGCAACGCAGACTCCAACACCCCTCGCTGCCATGCCTCGTCAAACGCCGCCTCCCCAGACGACCCCGCCGCCTCTGCGGGAACCCGCTCCGCCGCCGAGGTGTGCCCCGTGCTCCACCCCGTCTCCGGCTCGTGTTCCCCCTCCGCCGGGCGCCTCCTCAACTGGTCCAGCACCCGCAGCCGCGCCATCCGCCTCACCCACCCCTCGAAGCTGCATTCCCCGGGCTCGTACACGAAGCCCGGCATCTTGCGCGCCACCGACACCGCCGTGTCCTGCACCACCTCGTCCGCCTCGTCCGACCTGAGCCCAGAACGCCTCGCCACGTCGTGGATCAAGCGCCCATACCGCTCAAGGAACTGACCCCAGCTCGCATCATCCCGCCAATCCCGAAGCCGCTCCACAAACGAGGCCCGCGTCGCCGTCCGATCCCGCCTCCGTGACTCCTTGCCAACCATGCTCCGCATACTGCCCCCACCCCCAAACGCTTGTCCATGGGCGAGGCGGGACCCCAATCCACGCGTAGGCAGCTTTTCGACTCACGGATCCGGCCTTGGACACGGATGGAGTAGCAAGCAGATGGTTCCCACGGCCCCAACCCGCTCACCCTCTCCGAAAGAACCGGGCATCCCCATGCAGGGAAATGACGCCATGGCCCCCCGAAGGACGGACCGCATGGGATCCCTTGCTCGAAACCGAAGGTTTCGCAGCAGGTAGCCGGTGGTTGAGCGAAGCGACACCACCGGTCACCGATCCCCA
>CAIYFP010000049.1 GCA_903925515.1 uncultured Verrucomicrobiota bacterium | reverse complement strand
GCCCCCGCAGGGGGCCTCCCGCGCCGCAGTCACCTGGCCGCTGACGTCAGCCCAGCGGCCCGGTGCATCAGGGCGGCCGCATGGGACACAGTCGCTCGCCGAGGCGTGGATGCTGAGAGGCGAAGTTCCGGCGAGCCACCGTCCGCCTGGCCGAATCGGAGGCAGGCGCCCCGGGGCATCCGGCGGCCCGACGGCGAATCCGGACTGGAGACGATTCGTTGCGCGAAGGACCCGGTATCCTGCATGGGCGCCGTTTCACCCATGGTCACCGGGACAAATGTCAAACGTTTAGATGTGACCCCATTGCGTTGGCAAGCCCGAGAACGTGGACCACCCGCTGTATTACATCCGCGATGGCATCCTCGTCATCCCGAAGGACGGCGTGATCCCGCACGGCACGGTGATCTAGCTTCGTGTCTCATCCATGCCAGCGATGGGTGAGACACGACACGAGGAGTCACCCCAAAGGGTCCGCGCGCGTTGCCCGGGGGCGGTTCATAGGCCGGTGATCCGCAGGCGCACGAAGAACTCCCTCATGCGGAGTTCGCCCTGGACCTCGACGGTGACGCGTTCCATGGAGCCGAGGTTCTCGACGGTTGTGCGGGATGGGAACAGGGCCGACCAGCTGTAGAGGTTCTCGGTGAACTGGAGCTGGAAGTTCATGCGTCGTTCCAGCCAGTCGGCGGGCCGCATATAGGTGAGCGCCAGTGTGGGCAGGACACCGGGCACGGAGCGCACGGACGTGAAGCCCACCTTGTCGCGCGAGTCCATCGGGGAGGTGCGGTAGAGAAATTCCAGGCCGTTGGAGGCCCCGTCGCCGTCGCCGTCGGCGGCGGGATCGCGCGGGAATCCCGGGGGCAGCGCGTAGCTGGCGAGCCATGCCTCGTAGGGCGAGGCGGTGGCGCCCACCGTGCGAAGCGCGACGTCGTCGGCCATGTCGCGGGCGAGGTAGGCGAGCCGGTCTCCAAAGACGGCCAAGCTCGATGGATCGGAGGACATGGGCCCCGGGAGGAGATCCTCGACCAAGACGGTCCCCTCGGCCGTGCCGTCGGTGGACCACAGCTCGCGGCCCTCTGCGGCGGACTTGGCGGTGAAGAAGATGCGCCCGCCGAGCGGCGTCAGGTCGGAGATGTCCGGCGCGTTGGGCCCGGGCACGAGGTTCTTGATGGGGCGGGTTCCGGCCTCGGTGCCGTCGGAAAACCAAAGTTCGCGGCCCTCGGAGGCCGTGCCGGCCACGAAGACGACGTTGCGGCCAAGGGGGGTGATCCAAGTGGGGTCGCTGTCAGGCTCCATCCAGGAGAGGCCCGAGGCGCGGGCGATGTTGGCGACCATGCGGGTGCCGGCCTGGGTGCCGTCGGTGACCCATGGTTCGGAGCCCCACGCGGTGGTGGCGTTGAAGAAGGCACGGTCGCCGGCCACGGCGAGGTGCCGGATGGACCGTGCGTGCATCTCGCCGCGGAGGGGGTCGAGGACACGGCCGAGGGCGGTGGTGCCGTCCGTCGTGCCGTCGGAAATCCACAGCTCATGGGGCTCGCCGAATCGAATGGCGCTGAAGAGGAGCTTGCCGTTGAGGGTGACGGGCTGGAGTTCGGCGACCGGACGGCCCGCTGCGGGCGCTTCCTGGCGGAAGCGGCGGGTGCCGGCGTCGGTGCCGTCGGTGGACCAGTACTCGGACACGTTTTCGGTGGCGGCCTGGAAGTAGAGCCGGTTGTTGAAGAGGTGGAAACGGTCGGTGAAATCGAGTCGGGAGCCCCCGGGTGCCTGGATGACACGCAGGCCGTCGGCTCCTCCGGACCAGAGTTCGCGGAAGCTTTGGCCGCTGGCGGAGAAGAGGAGGCGTCCGTTGATCTCGGCGGATTGGAAGAGGGTGTAGGTGGGGTTGGAGCCGGGGATGGGGAAGGCGACCGGGTCACCGACGGGGGCCAGGCGCCAGAGGGTGGGGGCGTTGTTGGTGTGGATGCCGGCGGCCCACAGGAACCCGGCACCGGACGCGATGCGCCACAGGTCAAGGGCCGCGAGGCGAAGGGCGGGCTCGGGCTGGTTGTCGCGCCAATCATGGAGGGTGGCACGTCGGAGTCCGCCGGACTGGCCGTTGGTGATGACGAAGGCCCAGGCGTCGCCGTGCTCGGTGCATGGCTCGGCGGGGCCACCTGCGGGCGCGGCCCAGACGCGCGTCGCGCCCGTTGAGACCCATTCGCGGAGGATGGCGAGGCGGCCATCGAAGCCAGACACAAGGAGGCGGGATCCGTCCTTGCGCCGCAGCAGGGAGGGACGGGCGGCCCCGGCGTGAAGGTTGCCCAGTCGGCGGGTGCCCGTGGCGGTGCCATCGGAGACATGAAGCTCCGCGCCGTAAACGGGATCCATGGCGCGGAAGAAGACGCGATCGCCGGCCGCGAGGAGGGCGGTGGGGTGGGTGGATGCGGGGCCGGAGAAAGCCCCGAAGTTTCCGAGGGGGCGATTCACCCAGAGGGGAGACAGGTCGCGCACGAGTTGCGGGGCATGGGTGCCCTCCCAGCGCCGAAGCTCGTTCCCAAGGCGCCGGCCTCCGTCGGTGGCGGCGAACCAGATGGCGCCGGGGCCTCCCACGAAGCCGGAGGGAGAGCTGCCGGTCGGGGTGGACGACGGGACTTCACCCGCGTTGGCCGCCACGTCCCCCATGAGCCGGGTGCCGTCCCCGGTACCATCCGTGACCCATGGTTCGTCCCCGACATCCGGCGACAGGGCGGCGAATGCGACGCGGTCGCCGACCGGCGTGAACCCCCGCGGTTGGCCGCTGGGAACGCGGCCGAAGGGATCGGGGCCACCCGGCCAGAAATCCCGGAGCAACCGGGTGCCGTCGTCGGTGCCGTCGCTCACCCACAGCTCGCGTCCCTCGAAGGCGGACTCGGCGGAGAAGACGAGACGTCCGCCGGCCACGGCGATTTCGGGGTCGCCGAACGGGGTCACGAAGGGCGCGAGAACCTTGAGGGCACGCGTGCCCTCGGTGGTGCCATCGGACGTCCAGAGTTCATGGAACCCGGCGCGCACTCGGAGGGCAAAAAGGCGATGACCCAGCGCGACGAGCCGGTCCCAGCCGGGGGTGCGGAGGTCGGGATCCTCGGCCGGATGGACCCGGCGCGTGCCGGCGGCGGTGCCATCGGTGCACCACAAGGCCCGCTGGTCCACGATGAAGTACAGGAGGTCGCCGACGACGGTGAGACGGGTGGGGTTCGAGCTGAACTGCCCCGGGGAGATGTCCATGAACAGGGCCGTGCCCTCTCCGGTTCCGTCGCTGGTCCACAATTCCCGCCCGGTGGGACGATCCGTGGCGGCGAACCAGATGCGGTCGCGGAACACGACGAGGCCGGCCGGGTCCGACGAATCGGTGGCCTGCGCCGGAACTCGGTCGGTGTTGATGTCGCGCACGAGCCGGGTTCCGGCCGGCGTGCCGTCGGTGGCCCACAGTTCCCGGCCGGAGCCGAGGGTGGGGGTGGAGAAGCCGGCGGACTGGTCGGTGGCGGCAAAGAAGACCTTGCCCCTGAACGGGACGAAACCGGACGGATCCGAGCCTTGGGGCTGCGCGTTGAGGCCCTCGGAGAAGCCGGGGTTGATGTCCTTCAGGAGGGTGGTGCCGGCAGGGGTGCCATCGCTACGCCAAAGCTCGACGCCCTCGCGTCGCGTGAGCGCGGTGAAGAGGACGACGTTGGAGATCGTGGCCACGGGGGCGGGGATGGCGTCGCCGTCGCCGGTGCCCTGGAGAAGGGGTGCGGTGAACGGGACGTAGCCGAGGAGCCGGGACAGTGAGCCCGCGTTGATGGGGACTTCGACGAGGACATCTCGCTCGATGGCCGTGGACGGGTCACCCTCGATCTCGACGCGCAGTCGGCGGGCCCCGGGCGGCCCGGAGAGTGTTCCAAAGGCGAGCGCGGCGCGGGCATATCGCGCGGCATTGAAGCCTGGTTGGCTCGTCTGGGCCGGGACGCTTTGATCCTCCAGTGACCCGGCCACGACGCCGTCGCCATCCACGTCGAATCGGACGCGAAAGACGGGGAGCGGGTTGGCCGTGGAGAGGGTGGCTGCCTCCAGGCTGACCAGATGCGTGGACCCCACGCGCCAAGGGTCGTTCGCAAGGGGCGCATGCACGACGACGCCCCGGGTGACCTCGATGGGGACGCTTCGGATGGTCGCTCGTCCGACGGGGTCGATGGCGCGGACGGTGACGCTGCGCGAGCCCGGGCCGCCGGTGATGGCGGGGAACACGGCCTGGAATCGATCCACGCCAAGGATCGTGGCCTCGACCACCTCGT
>CAIYFP010000048.1 GCA_903925515.1 uncultured Verrucomicrobiota bacterium | reverse complement strand
TCTCCCGCAGGGCCAGCCCGAGCGGTATCGCCGCGTGAAGGCGATGGTGGACCAAATGGACGCCGAGGGCTTCGGCGGCTGCACCGTCACGGGTTCCTGCGAGGCCGTCTGCCCCAAGGAAATCAGCCTCGACTTCATCGCGCGCATGAATCGCGACTACGCCGTCTCCCTGCTCAAGGGCGATCCCAAGAAGATCTCCGGCGGCGGCGCGGGCTAGCGTCGTGTCTCGTCAACCGTTGGTGTCGGGTGGCCCCAAGTAAGCGCAGGGGCGAGGCCTGAGGACGGGGCCTGCCCGGGGCGATCTGTCATGAACGAACCCCAAGGCCCCGGGGCCTTGATGGAGCGGCCCGAAGTGCGGCGGCTCGTTTTGCGTCCCACGTCGTGGCTCGCGCCCCCGTTGGACACGAAAACCCCTCGCCCCGAAACGCCAGCCATCTGGGACACACGACACCAGGTCCGGCATCGACGTGCATTCGTCTCCAGTTCGACCCATGATTTTCATCCCTCAGTCCTTGATGACTCGTTGCGCAATCCGCGTTCCCGGGTTTCCATCACGTCCAGTCATGAGCACGCGAATTCACCACGCCCTCCTTGTAGCCGGGGCCCTATCCCTCCCCATGGCCATGCTCGCGCAGGACCAGACGCTCCTCGCCGAGTCCTTCTCCTATGCGGCGGGCAACATCACGGCCGTGAGCAGCGGCGCGTGGATCGCCCACAGCGGCGCGGGCTCCAACCCCGTCCAAGTCAATGCATCCGGCGCCGCCGTCGTCCGGGGTGGCAGCGCCGAGGACGTCAACTGGACCCTGTCCGCCGCCCCGTTGACCACGGGCACCCTCCTCGCTTCGTTCACCTTGGACTTCAGCTCCGGCACCCTCGCCGCGTCCGGCGTCAGCACCTACTTCCTCCACTTCAAGGACGCCACCACCGGCTTCCGCGCCCGCGTGTTCCTTGGCTCCGCGACGGTCGCCGACACCGACCTGTTCCGCCTTGGCATCGAGAACGACGGTGGCGACGGCGCCGCGACGGTCTCCTACTCCTCCAACCTTGACCGCACGTCCCCGCATCAGGTGACCGTGGCGTATGACCTCGCGGCGGGAACCTCAAGGCTCTGGGTCAACACCCCCTTGACTGGCCCGGCCACCGTCGAGGACTCGGTCGCGGCGACCCCGCTGGGAATCGTGGGCGTGGCGCTCCGCCAAGGCGGCGGAGCCACCACCACGGGCAATTATTCCGGCCTCCAGGTGGACAACCTCAACGTCACCTACTCCGCCACCGTGGTCCCCGAGCCCACCACCTGGGCCCTGGGCATCGCCGGGCTGGGCGTCATCGGATGGTCCGTCCGCCGTCGCATGGCCTCGCGTTAGGCGGCCTTCTTGACCGCCCCAGCCTGCCATCGCGCATGGATGGGGCGAGACCCGTCCGCGCCGGGACCCGCGCCGGCATCATTCCTTGCCCCCGGGACGTTGCATGGAAGCGTCCCAGCGACGTGGTTTCCGCCATGAAAAACCAGCGAACGTTGTCGTGTCGTGTCCGGCCACGCGTGGGACTTGCCCGCCTCGATTCCCCCGGCGGCTTGGCCTTCACCCTCATCGAGTTGCTCGTCGTGATCGCCATCATCGCGATCCTCGCCGGGATGCTCCT
>CAIYFP010000047.1 GCA_903925515.1 uncultured Verrucomicrobiota bacterium | reverse complement strand
GGCCCCATCAACCAAGGCCTGCCTTGGCCCTGATCTTCGCGTGAGCAAACCCCCGCTGCATGCACCATGGAATCATCGCTTGGGAAGCCTTGTTTTTTGAATCACGCGAGGACGCCAAGACGCGAAGGGTGCCGGCAGGGTCCGAACTCGGGCGGGGCCGCGTGGGGCGAGAACCGGGCACCCAAGAACTCCTTACGTGGGGATTTGGGCTGCTTTTGGGGCCCGTTGAGGACGCCAGTTGCGAAAGTCAGGCTAAAGCCCTCCCACCCCGAACCACCTTCCAAGGCTTACGGCCACCATGAGGCCGCCTGCCGCGGCCGTAAGCGCGCCCGGGAGGCTCATCACGTTCGCGGGCTTCGGGCGCGGAAAGTCCGGGGTGAAGCCGCACGCAATCAGCCGGTCGTAAAGGTGCGGGTGCGTTCCTGGCCGCTCGAGGACGGCTGGGACCAGGGCCTTGCGATGCATCTTCAGCAAGGCGGACGCGAAGGCCATCGGGTCCGCGCCCGCACCATGCGCGTCCGCCTTGCTCTCGAACTTTCGCGCAAGACGGCCGAGACCCATCGACGGAAGCAACCACGCCAGCATCAAGGCACCAATGCCCGCATGCCCGAAGGTCCCCATGACGGGCTTGGCCAGCAGGAGCACGCCGTGGGCGTTCGCCGAAACGACGCGTCCCAGCGTCATCCATGTGGGCTCGCGGAGATGGTCCATCTCGTGCCGGAGGATTGCGTCGAGCTCGGCCTCATCGAGTTCGCGCACGAGCGACTCGGCCACGACGACCTCGCTGGACACGGGCAAGGCGAGGGCGTTGTGGCCGGCCGTGCGAGAGAGATGGATGCCTCGGAACGGGGCGTTGGATTCCTCCGCGATCCTTCGCGCGCGGGCCACGAGCCCGGGCGGGGCGGGCAGGATGTTGGAACGGCCAAACCCCATCCGGAGCGGGGCGAGGTTCGTCGCCGCAACCCACGCGAGCCACAGCAACGCCATGCCGCATCCCACCACGTTCAGCTCGCTGGGCATTGCCATGCCCAACGCCCAAAGAACCACCACCTGATGCCTCCAGAACTGGAACGCAACCGGCCACCGGGACCACGAACTCGCCGGGTCGATCGCCCGCGAGATCGGGAACGACCCGAGGATGGCCCCCGCCGAGGCCATCAGGATGACCGAGACGACCCCGAACGTTCCGGCATCCAGCGCATGCGCCGCAAGGCCAAGGGTCACGGGCGCGTAAATGGCCACGATCGACGCCGTGCCAAGGTGCGGGAACACCACCCGCGCCTGCTCCGACCAATGCGCGCCGACGGCGCGCCGAAGCCCGCGCATGCCGGGCCATGTCGCGGCGACGTTCCAGCCGAAGGCAACGAGCAACGAGCCCGCGGCGGCGCTTGCTGAGCTGGTGGTGTTCCATGCCATCCGGTCAGGCTGGAGGAGGGTTCATGGGTGTGTCGAGACGCCGGATCCTGCCCGCACCATGCGAACGCCCATGGCCTTCCCGCCGTGCACGGCCCCGTTCCTACACCTTCCCCTCGCGCCCCATGGGCTCGCATCCCAACGTGCGCGCGGCCGCCGCCGCGACGGCCAACGAGCCGGGCGTGTCCGAGTGGACGCACCATGTCCGGACGTCCAGCCGGACCCATGTGCCATCCACGGCCTCAATGCCGCCGGTGTCCAACCAACGGTTCAGCCGACGCACGACGGCAGCCTCGCCGCCGAGCATCGCCCCGGGCTCGCCCCTTGGGACCAGCGAGCCGTCGGGACGATAGCCCCGGTCGAGGAATCCTTCCGGGACGAACGGCACGCCCGCCGCATGCGCCGCCGCCTGGAGGCAGCCGCCCGGCAGGCCTACCATGGCCAGCAGGGGCTCGTTGCGACCTGCCCATTCCGCCGCGACCCTTGCCAGCCCCGGGTCCCGCTCCACCGCGTGATAGAGCCCGCCGTGCAACTTCACGTGATGCAGGTCCATTCCCTCCTTCGCCGCGTGGAGCTCAAGACGGAACACCTGCGACTCTAGCAACTGGACGAGCCCGGACGCGTCCACCCGGACGTCGCCCCGCCCGAACGCCCCGGGCATGCCCGGGTGGGCCCCAAGCAGAAGCCCATGCTCACGCGCGAGCCGCACGCAACGCCCCATCGAGTCGGCGTCCCCTGCATGCCCCCCGCACGCCACGTTGATCCGCCGCACCCATGAGCACAGGCCTGACGTCAATGCGGGGGACTCCCCCTCGCCAAGGTCGCAGTTCAATTCCATCGCGCTCGTTCCTCCCGCTCGTCGGCCCTCAATCCCACCCGGCCGGCACCCATTCCACCTGCCTGCCCCATCCCGCTTGCACGAGCCGTGCCATGTCCCGTGGGTCAATCCACCCCACCTTCGGGTAGCCTCCCACCGTCGGCCCGTCCGGCATCGTCACGATCGGCTGACCGTCCGGCGGCAACTGGATCGTCCCCGGCATCACCGGCTCCGATTCCAGCCTTCTTGGCTCCATCCGGACCGGCTCGCCCTCCATCCGGAAGCCCACGCGGTCCGACCTGAGGCTGACGCGCCATGGCTGCCGGAACAACGCCCGGCGTCCCGCCGCGTCGAGCCATGCCGACTGCGGCGCCGGCCAAACCCGGAGCGACCCGCCGGCGCGCGAGGGAAGACGGGAGGAGTCCACCCAACGCGACGCCATGCCTCCCCCGAGCAACGCATCCCGAGAGCGACCCGCCAACGTCTCCCCCGCACACGGCGCCGCCCCCAGCCCCGCACGGCGGTTGACCGACGCGCTCCCCATGACCACGGGCGCATCCACGCCGCCCGCAAGGCCCATGTATGTCCATGTTCCATGGCGCGGTCCCCGGAACGTCAACACGTCGCCCGGACCCAGCGACGTGGTGGACCAAGCCCGCACCGTCCTCGATGAGCCGTCCGGCGATTGCACCCATGCGTGCGCATCGGCGCCGGTCACCGACACCGTCAGGTGCATCAACGATTCCATCACTTGGCCGCCCCCCGCCAATTCGAGTACGGGCGCCCCGTCCTCGTTGCCCAGCAACCGGTTCGCCCAATGCGCCGCCACGCGGTCCAGAGAGCCGCCCACCGGCACGCCAAACCGCAACCAACCCGCCCGCCCGTCGTCCTGCACGCCAAGCATCGCGCCCGTTGCCCGCACCCGCAGCCATGGCACGGCCGGAGCCGCCCATCGCGCGCCGCCGGGCTCCTCCTCCCCCCGTTCCTGCGTCGGGACGAACCGAACCCGGTCGCCCGTGCCCAGCACGAAACGCTCCTCCAGCCGGGCGGCGCCCGGGTCGAACAGCCGCCGCGAGGTTGTCCCAAGGAGGTTCCAGCCCCCGGGACTTGGCACCGTGTACACGCCCGCGTGCTCGCCGCCGATCGCCACGCTCCCCACCCGCACCCGTTCCCGCGGCGTGTCGCGCCTCGGCACATGCAGCCCGGGGTCCAGCCCCTCAAGATAGCCAAACCCCGGGCTGAACCCGAGGCAACGCACGCGGTAGTCCCCGCCCGAATGCCGTCGGACCAACTCCTCGACCCCATGCCCGGTCCGGCGCGCAACCTCCTCAAGGTCCGGCCCGTCATAGCGAACCGGCACGTCCACCACCCGGCCCGTCTCCCACTTCGGCCATGCTTCCGGCAGGCGTCCCATCCATTCCAGCAGGCTAGCCTCGCCCGGCGCACGCCCCTTGAACCGCAGGAGCACCGACGAAAACGCGGGGGCCCATTCCTCGATGCCCTCGGCCGGATCCTCCTGAAGACGACGGGCCAACCAGCCCACGGCCCCGGCCGCGTCCTTGTCCCAGCGCAACAACCACGCGCCATCCCCCCATGCCACGCACGTCGGCAACCTCGGTTCCATCACGCCTCCCTTTCAGCCCGGCTCATCCAGGTCCACCAAAGCCTGCTCCATCTCCGCCAGCGGCCCCTCGTGGTGTTGTGCGACAGCCAACCGTCGCGCGCGTTCGAAGGCCGCCCGCGCCCCGTCGCGGTCCCCCATGGCCAATGCACACTTGCCAAGGAGAATCTGCACCACCATCCAGTCCGGCTTGCGCTCCAGCGCCACCCCAAGGTGCTCCCGTGCCCCCGCGAAGTCCCCCTCATCGAACAACGCCTTCCCAAGGCTGAACCGCGCCAGCTCGTTGGCCGGATGTTGCCGCACCAGCTCCCGCTTCCTGTCCATCGCGTCCGCCATGCGCCCCATCGCAACCCCAAGCCGCGCCAATCTCAACCCCCAATCCCCGCCTCCACGCTCGACCCGGCCCTCCCGGCCGCCCCATGCTGCCACGCATGAACGATTGGATCGCCTCCTACCTCTCCGCCCAGCGCGCGACCTTGGAAACCCTCAAGCCCGCCGAGCTCGCGGGCCTCGTCGAGACCCTTCGCAAGGCATGGGCCGAGGACCGCCAAATATTCGCCGCCGGCAACGGCGGCAGCGCCGCCAACGCCTCCCACTTCGCCGTGGACCTCGGCAAGGGCTCCTCCGACAGCCTCCAGCGCCGCTTCCGCATCCTTTCCCTGACCGACAACGTCGCGTGGATGACCGCCCTGGGGAACGATTACCACTACGACGAGGTCTTCGTGCGCCAGTTGATGAACTATGCGCGGGCAGGCGACGTGTTCATCGGGATCAGCGTCAGCGGAAACTCGCCCAACCTCGTGAAGACGATGGAATGGTGCCGTGCGAACGGGGTGCGGACAATCGCCCTCGTGGGGGCCAAGCGCGGCCGGATGGCGGAGCTGGCCGACCAGTTGATCGTGGTGGGAGACACCCATTACGGGCGGGTGGAGGATGCGCAGATGACGATCTTGCACCTGCTTTGCTACGCGTTCATGGAGACGCCCGTGGCGAAGGGCTGAGGTCCGGGCCGGGTTGGGTTTGCGTTGCCGCTGCCGCAGGTGGACGGGGGCGTCCGCCCACTTGGCATCAGCATCTGGACCAAGCCGGTGCCGTCTTGATGGTTTGGCGGGGTTGTCGGGTCCGGCATGGGAGGTCGGCCAAGGTTTCGGTTGGCATTTGTACGCAGGCGTAACACTTTGACCCCATCTCGGGCGTCGCCCCCTGCCATCATGTCTGATTCCATCCCTCATATCCCCGTCCTCCGCCTCGGCCGGTCCTACGAGTCCCTCGAAAAAATCGAGGTCAAGGACCATCGCTCCAGCGAAACCATGGCCGTCGTCTCCACCGTCAACGGAGGCATCCTCAAGCGCGACCTCGCCAAGATCGGCGCCTCCCGCGCCGCCCTCGCCCGCTTCGCCGTCGCCGACCTCGTCGCCCTGTCCGCCAAGGCCGGCGACCATTTCCTCAACGGCACGCTCCCCCTCGGCGACCGCGGCCACTCCCAGAACGCCCAGCAGTACGTCGAGACCCTCAGCCTCACCAGCGGCCTTCCCCATGTCATGGTCCGCCGGAACATGGCCAAGATTCACTACGCGCTCACCCACCTCGACGAGGTCCTCAACGGCCTGTCCCGCGGCCTCGACCTCGGCATCCTGGACCGCGGCTTCGGCGAGCAGTTCGGCACCAAGCTCTCCTTCTGCCCCACGTCGGCCGCCCTGGGCCTTGTGATGCCCAGCAACTCCCCCGCCGTGAACTCGCTTTGGCTCCCGGCCGTCGCGCTCAAGACGCCCGTGGTCATCAAGCCCGGCAAGGAGGAGCCATGGACCCCCTATCGCCTGATCCAGGCGTTCATTGCGGCGGGCGTCCCACCCGAGGCCTTCGGCTTCTACGCCACCGACCATGACGGCGCCGCCACCATCCTCAACACGTGCGGCCGCGCCCTCATCTTCGGCGACAAGTCCACCACCCAGCAGTACGCCAACAACCCCGCCATCCAAATCCATGGCCCCGGCTGGTCCAAGTTCATCATCGGAGAAGATTGCATCGACCAATGGCCCGACTTCATCGACGTCATCGCCGGCGCCATCTCCGACAACGGCGGCCGTTCCTGCATCAACGCGTCCGCCGTCGTCGTGCCGCGTCATGGCGCCGAGATTGCGGACGCCCTCGCCCGCAAGCTGGGACCGATTGGACCCACCCGGCCCGACGACGAGGACGCCCGCCTGTCTGGATTCGCGAACCCGAAGATGGCGGACTTCATCGACGCCCAGATCGAGGAGGGGCTCAAGACGGCGGGTGCCGAGGACGTAACCGCGAAGTACCGCTACGGCAGCCGCAAGGTGGTCTTCGAGGGCGGCACCTACATGCGGCCCACCATCATTCGCTGCGACGACTTCTCCCATCCGTTGGCCAACCGCGAGTTCCTGTGCCCGTACGCGAGCGTGGTGACGTGCGCGCAGGGCGAGATGCTGCACAGGATGGGCTACACGCTTGCCTGCTCGGCCATCACCAAGGACCCCGCCTTCATCCGCGAGCTGGAGGCGTTCCCCGAGATCGAGCGCCTCAACATCGGCCCCGTCTCGACCATGAAGATCTCATGGGACCAGCCGCACGAGGGCAACATGTTCGAGTTCCTCTGGAAGCGCCGCAGCATCGAGAGGGCATGGTAGGATGCGCATCCTCGTGGCCATCACGGGCGCAAGCGGATCCCTCTACGCCCAGCGCCTGCTGGACCAGCTCGACCCCGCCGTGCACGAGGTGCACGTGATGCTCAGCCCGTATGCCCCCCAGGTCGTGGCCGAGGAGCTCCCGGGCGGCCTTGTTCTCCAGGATGGCGTGACCACTCATGGGCATCGGTCCATGAACGTCCCCTTCGCCAGCGGCTCCAACCCGCCCGACGCCATGGTCGTGATCCCGTGCTCCATGGGCACCATGGGCCGGATCGCCCATGGGCTGAGCTCCGACGCCATGCTCCGTTGCGCCGACGTGATGCTGAAGGAGCGGCGGAAGCTCATCATGGTTCCACGGGAGACGCCGTTGTCCTTGGTTCATGTCCGCAACTTCGAGCTGTTGCTCATGGCGGGCGCGACCCTGATCCCCGCCAATCCCTCGTACTACACCCGCCCGGCCACGGTCCGGGACGTGGTGGACACGGTCGTGGCCCGGGTGCTGGACCACCTCGGGGTGCAGCATCGCCTCGTGGCGCGTTGGCGTGACGAACCCGAGTGACAAGGCAACCGCTGGGACCTCCATGGCTTTCCGTTCGTCCCAAGGATGACGGCGCCCCAGCACTCGTGCCGGCCCCTGACTCGCGTCCACAACGCGTACCGACCTCGTGGCGCGACCCGCGCCAATCAACCCCCGATGCTGCCCGTGCAAGAGCTTTACATCGGGAGACCGGCATAAGCATCTTGTCGCCGGCTTGCTGAAGGCTCGGCAGAATCTGGCACGTTCCTCGGGTTTCTTTGAACGAGGGCCCGCGAGTCGCTGTCCCTCGGAGCAAGACGGATCGAGATGACTCAGGATCGTACCACCTTGCAGCTCCTTGCGCCTTGGGTTGCTGTCGCGGGCTCTATCGGGCTCGCTGCCGCTTCCGTGCAAGCTCGTGCCCAAGATCCAGTTGCTCCATGGCTGAGGTACAACGTCGGAAAGGTCGTCATCTTGCCCCACCTCGATGTCGCATCGCTTTACACGGACAACCTATTCTCGTTGGGCAGCGGCTTGCGGTTCTCGGACGTCATCACCAGCGTCATGCCCGGGCTCAGGCTGAAGTGGGATGAAAACGCCCAAGTCGATGCCTCGGTGAACTACCGGCACGGGGAGATGTTGATTTGGGACAATTCAGACTTCAACTCGACGTCCGACACGATTGACGCGCAGCTAGGATACAGCACGCCCAAGCTGCAAGTTCGCGCCACCGCAACGTATTCAGACACGCTCGCCCTCCAGGGAGGCCAGTTGAACCTCGGACGCCAATTGCTGGGCACCAAACGTGCAGGCGGTCAGGTTCGCGCGGTTTATGATTGGACGCCCAAGACGGACCTCATCGGGTCGATCCGGTACGACTTGAGCGACTACGACTCGCTCTTCCTCCTCGACCAGCAACAGCTAGAGGGCCACATGGGCGGCACGCACGAGCTGACTTCCAAGCTTCGGCTGACTTTCGACGGCAAGGGCGGATGGACGCAGGTCACCCCAAACCAATTACTCCAACCTTCCGTGAACTCGTTGTTCTATGGCGCCTTGGTCGGCGTGCGGGGCACGTTCACCCCAAAGCTAACCGGATCTGTCAAGCTGGGATACGAGGCGAGAGACCTTGAATCCGGCCTCGTCTCCGCTTCCACCCCCGCCTTTAGCGTGGATGTCACATACCTCCCCAACCTCATGACCCAGGTGGTTTTGGCCTATGACCGTTCCACGGGGGTCGCCCCATGGATTGCCAGCCAGATCACGGTCACCGACACGGTCCGTCTCCAGGCCAACAAGGCCATCGGGACGACTGGCCGCTGGATTGGTTCCGGGAGCGCGAAGTTCGCGCTGGGCGAGTTCCAGTGGGACGCGACCAAGGCACCCGCCGGGTCGCTTGATCTTGGGAGGTCGGACCAAATGCTCGGCCTTGAACTGGCGCTCCAGTACAAGCCTCAAGCTTGGCTAGCTTGCACCGCGAGCTATTCCCACGACCGGTACGAAGTCAATTTCGATGACCCCCGGGCCGCAACCGCAGTCCTTGCAAGGTCCTACCATGCAAACCGTGTAACCCTCATGGTTTCTCTGGGGTTCTGACCGGGCAACAACATGGAATTCCTTGCACCATCACCGTTTTAGCATGAAGGCAATCGCTCGTATTTTCACTTGTCGGGCATGGCATCCGTTGGCGGCCATCCTGCTCCTTGCCCTGGCCACGCCCAAGGGTCACGCCCAGCAAGCCATGGGGGCCCGCCGCATACAACCGCACGACATCATCGCGATACGCGTCCTCGGCGAGAGCGACCTCACGATGGAGCGGCGCGTCGCCCCGGATGGCTCCATAACGTATCCATTCCTTGGCTTGGTCGCCGTCAAGGGCAAGACACCCACCGAGGTCGAGCGAATCCTAATGGACATGCTAAGACCTGACTATCTCGTCAATCCCCAGGTGTCCGTGGACTTCAAGCAATACGTTCAGGAAACCGTCAACGTCACCGGCGAGGTCAACATGCCGGGACCGGTCGAGATACCCTCGGACCGAAGGCTCGACCTGCATGATGTCCTGACCCGCGCGAGGGACCTCAAGGCCACGGCCAATCCCGACTACATCCAGGTTACCCGCGATGGCTGGGACAAGCCGAGGATATTCAAGTACAAGGACCTGATGGGCATCTCCGATCCCGCCAAGCGTTTCTTCGTGGAGCCCAACGACAAGGTTTGGGTTGCCCCCCGCATCTTCTAGCCCATGCCCAGCACCATCATGCAAAATAACCCCGACAAGCAGCCGGTCCCGATCGCTCAGGCTTCCCAGCCCACGCCATCGGACTTGTTCCGCCGATACTGGCTCGTCATTTTGGCCAGCCGTTGGCTTGTCATCAACACCGCTGCAATCGCCTTGACGGCGGGCATCCTGTACGCGTTCCGGGCCACTCCCATCTACGAGGCCAATGGCCAAATTCAGATCAATCCCGAGTCCGGCGGCCTTCTTGGCCCCCAGAACTCCATAAGCCTTCTTGGCCGGGACACGGAATATCTCCAGACGCAATATCGCATCCTAAACTCACGGACGCTGCTTGAAAAGGTGGTCAACAAGCTCAGGCTTGACGAGGACCCCCGGTACCGCGAGCAGCCAGATCGTCCACAAGCCTTGTCTAAGGACATCAAAATCACGCCGGTCCGGCTTACACGCTTGATCACGATCTCATGCCAGCATCCCGACCCCACAAGGGCCAAGGAGATCGTCAACGCGGTAATGGACTTGTTCATGAGCGACAACCAGACGCAAAAATCCCAGCTCGCCTCCGAGAGCGTGCGACAGCTCAAGGTGGAGGTGCAGCAGACAGAGAAGGAACTCACGAAGCTAAGCCAAGACATGCAGGATTACCGGGTCAAGAACGATGCCGCATCGCTGGATGACCGCGTCAACATGATTGCCGCGTCGCTCATGAGGGCAAGGGACCTCGTCGAGGTGCGTGGGGTAAGCGCGAGGGAGGCCTCGCAGCTCGCCCAGGAGGCCGAGGCATGGGACAAGGACGGAAAACCGTTGGCCAACTTCCCGGCGATCGCCCAGGACATGGAGGTTGCCCGCGCCAAGGCCACGCTGGGCGACCATCAATCCCAGTTCGCGTCCATTACCAATCGCTACGGCCCCAAGCATCCCCAGTTCCAGTCCATGCTGGGCTCGATTGAATCGGACCAAAGCCGGCTACGGGCGGAGACGACCCGCGCCTTCCAGGCGCTTCGGGCCAAGGCAAACCTTGAGAAGTCCAACCTCGAAAACGCCAGGACCAACCTTCTCGATGCGGAGGCGGGCGTGAAGAAGCTGAACGAGCTGCGCGTGGGCTACGAGGTTTTGTTCAGGAAGCGCGAACGCGCCGAGGCCATGTACCAAATCCTGCTTGGCAAGCAGAAGGAGTTCGGGCTGAGCGCCAACGAGCTGGTGCAGAACATGCGCGTCGTGGACTACGCCCAAGTACCACCTTTGCCCGTCAAGCCCCGCAAACCCCTCATCCTAGGCGGATCCATGGTGCTCGGCGTCTTGCTGGGGTGCGGCCTTGCGTTCTTCCTTTCCTACCTTGATGACTCGGTCAAGACCATGGACGACGTCGAGTCCTTCGTCGGATGCCGGTTCCTCGGATATGTCTCCCACATGGACGTGGATTCGCCCGTGGAGCGCGACCTGTTGGCGTTCATCAACCCGACATCCCCCTTGGCCGAGATGTTCCGTTCCCTCCGCGCCACCATCCAGCTTAGTACCGACAGCGACAAGCTGAAGCTTTTGGCGGTCACCTCCACCGTGGCCGGCGAGGGCAAGTCCTTGGTCGCTTCCAACTACGCAATTGTCACGGCCCAGGCCGGGGCAAGGACCCTGATCGTCGACGCCGACCTCAGACGACCCTCGCTGCATCAGGCGTTCGAGGTTGGCAATGATAAGGGCCTTAGCTCATGGTTGCTTGGCAAGATGGACGACCCGGAGGCTCTCATCACGCCATCAAGGGTTCCCCAACTTGACCTCATCACCTGCGGACCGGTCCCCAAGACCCCGGCCGAGCTCCTTGTCTCGGCACGCCTTGTCCGGCTCCTCGAATGGGCATCCGGAAAATACGATCGCATCGTGGTGGATTGTCCTCCCGTGTCAGTGGTCTCAGACCCTCTTGTCATAGCCGCGCGGTGCGACGCCGTGTTGTTTGTCACGCGCTTCAACAAGGTGCGCCGCGAGCATGTCAAGCGCTCTGCCGGCAAGTTCACGAATGCCGGGATCCCCATCCTCGGCATTTGCATCAACGATCTTAGATTCGAGACCGCTGATGCCTATTATTACGCCTACGAGCGGTATGGCTACTTCTACAGCGCCTACTACAAGAGCAGTTCCAAGGAGCCCAACAGCGCCGATCCCTCAAGCACGGCTTCCCCGGACAAATCCGCCAAGGACAAGGATGCCACCAAGAAAGCATGATGGCCGCAGTCCACATGACGCTCGGCTTGCCTAACGCATGCGGTGAACATGCCGCATGCCCAGCCTCCGAGTAGGGTAGGCTAGGCCGGGTGACGGAGTTCAACAGACCGCAGTTGGTAACCGTCCGGCGGAACCGTTGTTGCCCGGCTCTCGGCCGGGTGCGGGTGTGCCGATTCGTTGCGCTGGATGGACCGGGGCGGCAGCCGACGGCTTTCCCCCCCGGGTGGGCTGACGCCCGGATCAGTCCGGCGGGACCGCAGCCCCGGCGGCCCAGGTCCGGGCGTCTCGCCAGCCTCACGGCGTCAAATCCCGGATGTCCTTCTGGGGATGCCGTCCCAGTCGAGGGATGATGTGTAACCGTCCGGCCGACCCGTCGTGCGTGGGGGCGGGGTGTTCGGG